>JBDHMC010000038.1:0-10459 GCA_039656355.1 Gemmatimonadota bacterium
TCGAACTCCCGCCTATCATATGGCCCCGTGGCGCGAGTAACGCGGCTCGCCCCCCTTTCCGATCAGGCTCCTAGGAGGACGGGAGGGGTGCCCCCGCCCCCCCGTCCTTTCAGCCGCGGACGTTCGTTTCGGCGATGACATCGAGGTTCGGCAACATCACGATTTCGATTCTTCGATTGAGACGCTGCCCATCCTCGGTTTCATTGGTCGCCACCGGTTGGAATTCCCCGTACCCCGCCCCTGACACCAACTCCGGCGATACTCCTCGGTCCACCAGGAGCTTTACCACGGAAAGGGCTCTGGCCGCTGACAATTCCCAGTTGCTGGGAAATTCGGAAGTGGAGATGGGGTCGTCGTCGGTGTGACCCTCCACCTGGAACGTTCGGTCGGCGAACTCGCTAAGGACTGAAGCGATTTCCGAGAGAGTCTCCCTACCTTCCCTCCCCAGCGTAGCACTTCCAGACGCGAAGAGAATATCCTGAGGTAGGTTGATGACCATTCGTCCACGGACAATGGAAACACTCAGTCGTCCAGCGTCGATGAGGGATCTGAATCGACCCAGGACCTCCTCGTAAATGCGATTCCTCTCCCGGATCTCCGCCTCGATGGCAGCCAACTGGTCGAGGCGCCCACGAAGGCGTTGAGATTCGACTCCTTGGGCGTTAAGGAGGTCTCTCGCCCTCTCGGCTTCGAGTTGGGCCTCCGCGAGTTGCTCCTGCGTCCGAAGCGTCTCTCTCCGGGAGTCTCCCGATGCCTGGATCAGGGCATCGATCTCTCGCTGGAGGTTCTCTAGCTGGCCCCGCAACCGGACTTCCCGCTCGTCTCGGCGCTGAAGCTCCCTCTCCATCTCCCCCGACAAATCCTCCTGCCGGGTTTGTGTCGCGGCGAGCTCGTTCAGGGTCCTCTGGTGAGTGCTCGATTTGACACATCCAGAGGCGATAAGGAGGGGAACCATGGCCAACATGCCAACGATGGGATTGAACGTACGCACGGTGTGCTCCTGAGTTCTGCTTCCCGAGTCACTCCAAGGGGGTGTCCCATTCCGATAAATGTCCCGCCAAACTTCTTCCCGAACAACCATATGCAAGGCTAATCATTCCAGCCACCTTGCCAACCCCTCCTCGGTTCCGACACCTTTCGCCGTCCTGGTTCCGCCTCAACTCAATCCTTCACCCGAACGGCTAACGTGCCCAAACGCACCGACATCGAGTCCATCCTCATCCTCGGCTCCGGTCCCATCATCATAGGGCAGGGTTGCGAGTTCGATTATTCCGGCACCCAGGCCGTCCGCGCGCTGAAGGAGGAAGGGTTCCGGGTCATCCTGGTGAACTCCAACCCAGCAACGATCATGACCGATCCTGACTTGGCGGATCGGACCTATATCGAGCCCCTGACACCGTCCTGGGTGGAGCGGGTCATCCTCGCTGAAAAGCCTGATGTACTCCTTCCCACCATGGGCGGGCAAACGGCGCTCAACCTGGCCATGGAGCTTCACCGGCGAGGGTTCCTGGAGGAGCATGGGGTGGAGCTCATTGGGGCCAACGCACGCTCCATCCAGATGGCCGAGGACAGGGAGGAGTTCACGGAGGCCATGCACCGCATCGGCCTGGCGGTGCCCCTCGGAGGGTTCGCACGATCCATGGACGACGCCATGGCCATCGTGGAGGACACCAACTATCCCGCCATCATCCGTCCCTCCTATACGCTTGGAGGAACCGGGGGGGGGATCGCTTACAACCGGGAGGAATTCGAGGCGCAGGTCAGGAAGGGGCTTGATGCGTCTCCCATCACCGAGGTCCTCATCGACCGGAGTGTTATCGGCTGGAAGGAGTACGAGCTTGAGGTGGTCCGGGACGGTGCGGACAACGTCATTATCGTCTGCTCCATCGAGAACTTCGATCCCATGGGGGTCCACACGGGTGACTCCATTACGGTGGCGCCGGCGCAGACTCTTACGGACGTCGAATACCAGAACCTGCGGGACGCATCGATCGCCATCATCCGCGAGATCGGCGTAGAGGCAGGGGGCTGCAACATTCAGTTCGCTGTGAGCCCAGAGAACGGGGATATCCTGGTGGTGGAGATGAACCCACGAGTCTCCCGTTCCTCGGCCCTGGCCTCGAAAGCTACGGGCTTCCCAATTGCCAGGGTGGGGGCGAAGCTGGCCGTGGGGTACCATCTGGACGAGCTCCCAAACGACATCACGAAGACCACTCCGGCCTCCTTCGAGCCTGTCCTGGACTACGTTGTGGTAAAACTCCCCCGCTTTGCCTTCGAGAAGTTTCCGGAGGTGGATCCGGTTCTAGGCGTCCAGATGAAGGCCGTGGGGGAAACCATGGCCATCGGGCGGACCTTCCGCTCCGCCTGGCAGAAGGGGTTCCGAGGCCTGGAGATCGACCGCCATGGGTGGGTCACAGGCGAACGACTCAAGGACGATGGCCTGGAAGCCGACGATCCCGAAAGCCTTCTTGCAGCTCTCCGGAGACCGACTGCGGAGCGGCCCTTTCAGTTGAAGCGGGCCATGGAGAAGGGGGTTTCCATGGGCGATCTCTTCGAGGCCACCGCCATCGATCCGTGGTTCCTGGACCAGCTCCATCAGATCGTGGAGATGGAAAGCTGGTATGGGGGCCTCAGTGAGGTGACCCCGGAGAGTCTCCACCTCATGAAGCGGGAGGGGTTCAGCGACCTCCAGCTTGCGGAGTTGCGGGGAGAGACCGAGAGGGAGGTTCGGGAGGGGCGCTGGGAAGCTGGGATACGCCCCACCTATAACGTGGTGGACACCTGCGCCGGAGAGTTCCCCGCAGCCACTCCCTACTACTACTCGTCCTACGAGTCGGAGAACGAGTCGAAACCCACGGACAGAGCGAAGATCATAATCCTGGGCAGTGGCCCCAATAGGATTGGCCAGGGCATTGAATTCGACTATTGCTGTGTCCAGGCGGTCATGGGCCTGAACGATGCCGGGTATGAGACCATCATGGTCAACTCGAATCCTGAGACCGTTTCCACCGATTTCGACGTCAGCGACAAGCTCTACTTCGAGCCACTCACCCTGGAAGACGTCCTGGAGATCATCCACCTGGAGAATCCCCAGGGGGTAGTGGTTCAACTCGGAGGCCAAACCCCCCTGAAACTTGCCGCGGCCTTGCAGGAACTGGGGGCTCCCATTCTCGGCACCTCGGTGGACGCCATCGATCGGGCCGAAGACCGGGAACGGTTCGCGGAGGTTTGTGAGATCGTGGGGGCAAAGGTGCCGGAAAACGGCGTGGCCACCAGCGTGGAGAAGGCCTTGAAGGTAGCCCGATCGATCGGATATCCAGTCCTGGTTCGGCCCAGTTACGTCCTCGGTGGCAGAGCTATGGAAATCGTCTATGACGAGGACTCACTCAAGGGGTACTTCGAACGGGCCGTGCGAGCCTCCCCGGACCATCCCGTCCTCATCGACTCCTTTCTAGAAGATGCCTTCGAGGCCGATGTGGATGCCCTGTCTGACGGAGTGGATGTGGTCATCGGCGGCATCATGCAGCACATCGAGGACGCAGGGGTGCACTCCGGGGACTCAGGGTGCGTCCTGCCTCCGTATCTGCTTGGGGCGGAAGAGTTGGAGGTGATCCGGAAGGCCACCAGGGACTTCGCTCTGGAGCTGGGGGTGGTGGGGCTGTGCAACGTCCAGTTCGCCATCCGCGATGGGGAAGTTTTTGTGCTGGAGGTGAACCCGAGGGCGTCCCGGACCATTCCATTTGTAGGGAAGGCGACCGGGGTTCCTCTTGCTCGCTTGGCGGCCCGAGTCATGGCCGGAGAGAAGTTGGCCGACCTGGACGTACCGGCCGAACCTCCGGTACCTGGGGTCGCCGTGAAGGAAGCGGTTTTCCCTTTCAACCGCTTTGAGGTGGATACTCTCTTGGGTCCGGAGATGCGCTCCACGGGAGAGGTCATGGGGATCGCCGACTCCTTCGGTATGGCCTTTGCCAAGGCGTCGAAAGCGTCGGGGAATGCGGTGCCCCTGAGGGGAGGCACGCTGGTGGTGAGCGTAAACGATCGGGACAAGGTCACGGTTACGCCCATCATCCGGCGTTTCCAGGACCTGGGCTTTGAGATCCTGGCCACAAAAGGCACCCATGCCTATCTCTCCAGGTTGGGAATCCGGAGTAAGCGGATTTTCAAGGTGGGGGAGGGGCGGCCCAACATCGTCGATGGGATCGTTTCGGGTGAGGTGGGCCTTCTCATCAACACCCCCCTTGGGAAGAAATCCCAATACGACGATTATGCCATGCGCCGGGCCGCCATAACCCACAGCATTCCCTATCTCACGACCATGTCGGCAGCCAACGCCGCCTGTGATGCCCTTATCGCCCTTCGGGGCCGGACCCCCAGGGTCCGGACACTCCAAGACCGCATTGCGGAGGTCCGGGGCTAGGTTTCTGCCCGGGTCACGTGGACGGTCTGCTTGCAGAGCAGGTCCCTAAGGAGACAAACCAATGACCGAGTCCGGCGCTTCCCCCGGCCGGAACCTCACTGGATTCCTCACTGGGTTCCTTCTTCACCCGGCCGCAGCCCTGCACGACCCCGGGTGGGGGCACCCAGAACATCAGGGTCGCCTGAGGGGTCTGGTTTCAGCGGTGAGCAAGGACATGCTCACGCTTCACGATCGGGTGGCGCAGATGGAAGCGAGATCCGCCACCGAGGAGGAGGTGCTTCGGGTCCACACCCAGGAACACCTTGACCGGGTTCAGGAAGTCGTGGATCGGGCCATGGAGGAGGAGCGGTCCATTCCGCTGGATTCCGACACCCCCGTCTCAGGTACCTCCTGGGATGCGGCCCTGGGGAGTTCCGGTGCCGTTTTGACCGCCGTGGACGGAATAGCTCAGGGTACGATCCGAAACGCTTTTGTTGGAACGAGGCCACCCGGACATCATGCGACCTCCGGCCGGGCCATGGGGTTCTGCCTATTCAACCACGTGGCGGTGGCGGCCAGGTATGTACAGGATAGGGGACTGGGCGAGCGAGTCCTCATCGTGGACTGGGATGTGCACCACGGGAACGGCACTCAGGACATCTTCTACGAAGACGGCAGCGTATTCTATCTCTCCCTTCATCAGTTTCCCCATTATCCGGGGACGGGACACCCCGATGAAACGGGGAGGGGCGCCGGACGCGGCACCACTTTGAATGTGACCCTCCCTCCAGGGACCTCACGGGAGGAATACCGGGACCGGTTCATGGAGGGGCTCGCGGAGGTTCGGGATCGCTTCGACCCGGATTTCGTCTTTATCTCTTCAGGATTCGATGTTCTCAAGGATGATCCCCTGGGCGGTCAAGAAGTGGAGCCGGAAGATCTTCATGGGTTCACAAAAGCGGTGATGGCATTGGCCCATGAGAGAGCAGGGGGACGTCTGGTAGCTCTCCTGGAGGGAGGATACGTCCCTGAGCGCGTGGGAGCCGGCACGGTCTCGGTTCTGAGGGCCCTTGCCGGACTGGGAGCACCAGG
Organism: Gemmatimonadota bacterium; assembly: GCA_039656355.1. Lineage (GTDB taxonomy): Bacteria > Gemmatimonadota > Gemmatimonadetes > Longimicrobiales > Gaopeijiaceae > JABDNZ01. Next base: position 5,489 of record JBDHMC010000038.1, read on the forward strand.
GGCCCCCTGAAGCTGCCTCGGGGCCAGCCACCGCCGACTCTCTCCTGTCCGTCGGTTTCCAGGGCGGGCTCCTTTTGGGCCTCCCCCCGTGGCCCTTTTCCATTCATCGGGGGTAAGTTGGGTGTCATACTCTGGGAGTGCCTGAACAACAAAGGCCCTCCGGGTTCGGTTTCAAACCAGCGTAAGGGATGGACATGAAGCGAAGCAGGATTACCACCGTCGCCCTCTTTCTTCTGATTCTTCCGGGGATCTCGGTGGCGGGTCAGGAACCGCGCCAGCTCGATGAGCCGGTGCAAGCACATCCTGAGGGTGACGCGGCCATTGGCCGACTCCGATCCCCTTTCTGCCCCGGATTGATGCTGGAAGTGTGCCCAACAACCCCGGCGAAGCTTCTTCGTGATTCCCTTCAGATGATGGCCCAGGGAGGTGCCCCTGCCGATAGTCTCGTGAGCTGGATGCTGGCGAACTATGGGGAAGAATACAGAGCCGTGCCCCAAGCCCGGGGAACTGGCTTATGGGCGTGGATCATGCCGCCCTTGGCTCTTTTTGGGGGACTCCTCTCGGTGATTTTTGCGCTGAGACATTTCAGGGCCCGGCGGGATGCCGATCCCCCAGTGGTGAGGCCACTGTCAGAGGAAGACGAATCCGTTTTAGCCTCGGCCCTCGAGGAGCTCAAAGCAGCCGAGGAGGTTCCCTTCTGAACCCTTCTCCCTCCCCTGATCAGGAGTTGGGAAAGGGGATCGACCCTCGGTCCCCCTCCATGTTGGACTTGGTTCGGCTCAGCCCCCGGCGTTTGTTCCCGCCCGGGGGCGAAGATCTTTATCGGCAGATAGGCCGGTTCACCAACCTCTCACCTGGTCTTGATCTTTTGGATGTGGCGTGCGGGAAAGGAATCGTCCTCGAGCATTTCGTTCGTGAGTACAAAGTCCACGGGACCGGAGTGGAAGAAGATCCACAACTGATTGCCCACGCCGAGGCGCATTTCAAAGAATCCGGCCTTGCAAAGGACGCGAGCTTCCAGGAAGCGATCCCGTCGGACCTACCTTTCCGGGATGAGACCTTCGACGTTGTGGTGGGCGAGGTGGGTCTGGCCGCATCAGTCGAGCCAGGGGAGGCGATTCGGGAGCTCGTGAGGGTAGCCAAATCTGGTGGCCGGGTGGTACTGATCCAACTCGTGTGGCAAGCCCCGGTGGATGACCACAGGAAGAAAGTGCTTTCGGACCACCTTGGCGCCCGACCCCTAATGGTGGTCGAGCTGCGGCGAATTCTCATGGATGCCGGGGTGGGGGAGCTCCATACAGAAGACTGGATGGACGCCGATACGGCCTTTCGCTCAAAGGCCAGGAAGCCCTTTCCGGATTTTGCCGAGCTTTTCGGCCTGGGCGAGAAATTCGGGATTCTTCGGCGGGCCCGAAAGCGGTTTGGGTGGAGAGGGGTGTGGACGGTGTTTCAAAGGGAGATCGAGGTCCATCGTCTCCTGACCAAGGAGCGGATTCTAGGATTAAACCTCCTCATCGGCGTGAAGGCAGGGCCGGCTCAAAACGGCACTGCGAAGAAGGGAGAGGTGCTGGACGGAGACCTCCAGGCGTCAGGGCTTCCCCTGTTCGGCCCAGAGGGTGGCGAAGGCGAATAGGAGCCTGTCCGTGTAATGGGGTGCGGCCGCGCACAGGGGGCTTGCGAGTGCCAGGCAAGGAAGGACGACGAATGCGATGCCGAAGCATCGGGGAGGAGTTCTGACGCCGTATGGCGCCGCAATCCCCCTGTGCCCTTCGGGTTGCTGCGGCACGGGGCCATCTGCTTCGTTGGGAGTTCTCGCCGTAGCGCACGGCTATGCGTTGACCTCGCTTCACTCGGTCGTCTCGCAAGCTCGGCTCGAGCTCCCGCCTACCATATGGCCCCGTGGCGCTAGTAACGCGGCTCGCCCCATTACGCGGACAGGCTCCTAAAGTGGCTGGGAACCGGGTCGATGTCGCCCTCCCTCTGCCCGTTCACTCCACCTTCACCTATTCGGTGGAGGGCCCAGTACCGCCAGTCGGGACCCGGGTTTTGGTTCCCTTCCGCAGGGAAGAGAAGATCGGGTGGATCGTAAAGGCCGGCTCTGAGTCCGAAGTGGACCGTGTTCGGCCGATCCTGGATATTCTCGAAGAGGAGCCCTCCGCTCCTCCAGAACTGATGCACCTTGCCGAGTGGATAGCCGATTACTATCTGGCACCCCTCGGCATGGTTCTGAAAACGATCCTTCCTTCGGTTCTCTCTGACTCCTCCCGGGACTACCTGACCCTCGTCGGACACTCTGAAAACCCCGGAACCTCTCGTGAAGGGAAGCTCCTCGAAGCCTTAGGCCAGGCCGGTGCCCCAAGGACGGTCCGCACCCTTCGGAAAGCCTTGGCCATGGGATCGATCTGGCCGGAAATCCGGCGCCTTTCGGCCCAGGGCGTGATCCGCCACCGGACCGTTCCCCCTCGAGATCCCCCCATACGCACCCAGCGGGTGGTCCGGGTCAAAACCTGGATTTCCGATCTGGCCGCCCGGGAAGACATGTTCCAAAGGGCTTCCCGCCAACGGGAGGCCTACGAGGCGCTGGAGAGCAGCGGCGGCTCGGCAGAATTGGCCCATCTCCTGAATCGGGGAGGATTCAGCAGATCGGTGATCCGAGGACTCGAGGACAAAGGGGTGGTGATCCTCGACGATGTTGAGGTACTCCGGGATCCTTTCCGGGAGGAGGCACCCACCAATCCCAAGAAACTCTCTCCCACCCGTGATCAGGCCGCTGTCCTTGCAGCTTTGATGGGGATGCTGACGGAGCCGAATCCCTCGCCGGTCCTCGTCCATGGTGTCACCGGGTCCGGGAAGACCCTGGTGTACATCGAGCTCCTGAAGGAGGTCGTTCAGCGGCGAAACCAGGGGGCCATCGTCCTCGTGCCCGAAATTTCACTTACCCCCCAAACGGTATCTCGATTCAGGGCCCACTTTGGGGATGACGTGGCGGTTCTCCATTCGGCCCTCTCCGACGGGGAGCGGTTCGATGCCTGGCGCCAGCTCCGGAAGGGCGAAAAGCGGATCGCAGTGGGAGCCCGGTCGGCAGTGTTTGCTTCCATCCCACGATTGGGGGCCATCGTCGTGGATGAGGAACATGATGGGAGCTACAAGCAGTCTGAGGGGCCGCGGTACCAGGCCCGGGATGTGGCCATCGTTCGCGCAGAACGGGTGGGGGCCCTGTGTCTCCTGGGAAGTGCGACCCCGTCCCTCGAAAGCTGGAAGAATGCCCAGGCCGGGAAATTTCACCTCCTTTCCCTCCCGAACCGAGTTGGGGGTGGGGCTCTTCCGCCGGTACGGACCATCGATTTACGGAAACTTTGGAAAAAACAAAGGACGCAAGGTGGCGGGCAGACAAGGGACCTCGGCCGTGGAGTCCTTTCTCCAGAGCTGGTGGAAGGAATCGAGGAACGGCTTCACCGGAAGGAGCAGATCATCCTCCTCCTGAACCGGAGAGGATACTCAAACTTCGTCCAGTGCCGAGAGTGCGGAGACGTTTGGCAATGTCTTCGATGCTCGGTTTCTCTCACCTTCCATCGAGTAACAGGAAGGCTCCTCTGTCATCACTGTCGTCATGAGGAGCCCCCCCCTAAGCGGTGTACCCGATGCGGATCGGAGGATCTGAGTTTCAAAGGGTTGGGGACGGAGCAGGTGGAGCGGGTGGTGACCGAGGCATTCCCAGGGGCCCGGATCGCCCGGATGGATGTCGATACCACTTCGGGGAAATGGTCCCACCACGAGATTCTGGGTCGGTTTGGGCGGGGGGAAGTGGACATTCTTCTCGGGACTCAGATGATCTCCAAGGGACTGGACTTTCCACGGGTGACCCTCGTGGGTGTGGTAAATGCCGACGTAGGAATCCACCTCCCAGATTTCCGGGCCAGCGAGCGGACCTTCCAGTTGTTGAGCCAGGTTGCAGGGCGTACCGGGCGAGGCGAGCTAGGAGGGGAAGTTCTGGTTCAGACCTCCCTGCCGGACCATTTCGCGGTGAAGGCGGCACTGGACCATGACTTTCCGACCTTTGCCAGCCGGGAACTCCAGGAGCGAAAAACGCCCGCCTACCCGCCGCATACTCGGCTGGTCAATGTGCTTATCAGCAGCCCAACCGCCGAAGATGCAGCCAGAGAAGCTGAGCGGAGTGCCTCTTGGCTACGAGCGGAGTTGTCGAGGAGTAACAAGGGAGTGGAGGTCGTGGGGCCTGCACCCGCTCCAATCGAAAAACTCCACGGCCGCTGGCGATGGCATTTCCTGTTGAGATCCTCCTCACCAGCGGCCCTGGGCGGGATTCTCCGAGCCTACTTGGGGAGCCATCGGCCGCGAGGCAGGGACGTGAGAGTGGTGATGGATAGGGATCCGGTAGCTCTTTTATAGCAGACCCGTGGCCGCACTCCATCACCCAGACACCCACCTGAGAACGTTGCTTGGGGCGATTCCCCCGAATATTATCCGAAAAGATCGTGGGGCGTGGTGCCCCAACAGGTAGACATCGGCTTTCGAGTCAAAGTCTCTAACCCACCAGCTGGTACGGGCCGCGAGTCGTCATCATGGGGTGCCTTGCGCTAAACGCTTCCTACGAGCCCTTGACGGTTGTTACCGTCCGGAGGGCGATTCGCTTGGTCCTCGACCGAAAAGCCGAGCTCCTCGAGGTGGACTACGCCCGGGCCTTTCGGTCGGAACGCACCGAAATCCCGTTTCCCCTGGTTATTCGCCTCGTCCGGTTCGTTCACGTACCGCGTCGGTTCCGTCGCCAGGTCACCAATACCTTCCTTTTCGCCCGGGACAACTATTCCTGTCAGTACTGTGGTCGACACAGGAGCGAGCTGAGGGGCCGACAATTCCTCACTCGGGACCATATCCTCCCTCTCTCCCGGGGTGGAGACAACACCTGGGGGAACGTGGTGGCGAGTTGTTCCCCCTGTAACAACCGAAAGGGGG
>JBDHMC010000039.1:0-15278 GCA_039656355.1 Gemmatimonadota bacterium
GCCTCCCCGGGTCTGGCGATCCGGTTCATCTCACATAAGTGGAACCTGCCTCTGGACCGTATCCTGGTTGCGGGGGATTCAGGAAACGATGCAGACATGCTATCCGGCGAAACCTTGGGCGTTGTGGTCGGAAACCACACGCCAGAGTTGGAAGAGATCCGGGGCCGCCCTCGGGTGTACTTCGCGAGAGACAACCATGCTTGGGGGGTCCTGGAAGGAATCCGCCATTACGATTTCTTCGGCTCCATTCAAATTCCAGACGAGGACAACGACTGAATGATCGACGTACTCCCGAGCCTTCTGCCTGAGCACCGGCAGGAGATCTACCTTCTGTTTCGCCGCTTCCGGTCCCTCGACAATCCTCTGCTCACCTGGTCCGATCTGACCTACGAATTCGATCGGTTCTGCGAAACCGACGCAGGGAGGGCCCTCGGGGATACGGAAATGAGATCCTTCATTCGGGCTACCCAGGAGGCTGTGGTTCACGGGCCATCGTTCTTCATGGCCGTCAGAACCCGGGTGGCGAAGTGGAGTTACATCCAGGTTCATTCTGAGGATCTCATGTGCCGTGAGATCTCCGTTTCGGAGTTCCTGAAGTCCAAGGAGCGCCTGGTCCAGATCGATGGCCAGGAGGCTCCGTGGGTCCTCGAGGTGGATCTCAGTCCCTTCGAGAGGGGATTCCCTAAACTCAGTGAGTCCCGGTCTATCGGGCAGGGAGTCACCTTCCTCAATAGGCATCTCTCAGCCCGGATCTTCTCCCAGGAGAAGAAAGGGAAAGAACGCCTTTTCGATTTCCTCCGAGTGCATGAGGTCCGGGGGCAGCCCCTCATGCTCAATCAGGAAATCCGAAGCCTAAGAGAACTCCGGCAGGCGCTTCGGGAAGCGCTGCAGATTCTGGATGGAAATGGGGACAACGGCGGGTGGCTGGCTCACGGTCCAAAGCTGAGACAGATGGGGTTCGAGCCCGGGTGGGGGAGAACCACGGATCGGATCCGCGACACCATGTCCCTCCTGACCGACATTCTGGAAGCCCCCTCCCCAGACATCCTGGCTGAGTTCCTGGCCAGGCTCCCCATGATCTTCTCCATCGCCATCGTCTCCCCCCACGGCTTCCTTGGCCAGTCAGGGGTCCTGGGGAAACCCGACACAGGAGGCCAGGTGGTGTACATCCTGGACCAGGTCCGGGCTTTGGAAAATGAGATGCGACGGTCCATCCATGATCAGGGCCTGGACGTGGAGCCTAAGATCGTGGTCCTTAGCCGACTGATCCCAGAGAGCGAAGGCACCACGTGTAACCAGCCCATTGAGCAAATCATGGGGACCGAGAACGCGAGGATTCTCAGAGTCCCCTTCCGAACCGCCGAAGGAGACGTGATACCCCATTGGATCTCTCGTTTCGAGATCTGGCCTTACCTGGAACAGTTTGCGGTGGAGACGGAAGGGGCCCTGAAGGCGGAACTGGGCGGGAAACCCGACTTTATCTTGGGCAACTACTCCGACGGCAACTTGGTGGCCAGCCTCCTGGCGGGCTGGATGGGCGTCACCCAATGCAACATCGCCCACGCCCTGGAGAAGACGAAATACAAGAATTCGGACCTGAACTGGGCGGAGATGGACGACAAATACCATTTCTCCTGCCAGTTCACGGCAGACCTCATCTCCATGAACACTGCCGACTTCATCATCACCAGCAGCTACCAAGAGATTGCAGGCACTGAGGAGAGTGTTGGCCAATACGAAAGCCACCAGGCCTTCACCATGCCCGGCCTCTACCGCGTAATCTCGGGCATAGACTCCTTCGACCCCAAGTTCAACATCGTATCCCCGGGTGCCGACCCAGACGTTTTCTTCCCCTTCAATGAGAGCGAGCTTCGAAACCCGGTGGTGAAGGAGGAGATCCAGGAGCTGGTTTTCGGCGGATCAGCCCCCCACGCCCGAGGGATTTTGCAGGATAAGAACAAACCGATCCTACTGGCCATGTCTCGCCTGGACGTCATCAAGAACATGGCCGGGTTGGTGGACTGGTATGCCCGAAACCCTGAGCTACGGGAGATGGCTAACCTCTTCCTGGTCGGGGGTTTTCTTGACCCGGACAATTCTTCTGATCGAGACGAAGTAGCGCAGATCGAGGGTATGCATCGCCTCTTCGACGAACACGCGTTGGAGGGAAGTGCCCGCTGGGTGGAGATGCAGACGGACAAGAACAGAGTGGGAGAAATCTACCGTTCGGTGGCCGACACTCGAGGAGCCTTCGTGCAACCGGCCCTTTTTGAGGGGTTTGGGCTCACGGTGGTGGAAGCCATGAGTTCGGGGCTTCCGGTATTCGCTACGCGGTTCGGCGGCCCGCTGGAGATCGTGGAAGACGATGTATCGGGGTTTCACATTGATCCCCACCATGGAGAGGACGCTTCCCAGCGGATGGCGGAGTTCTTTAAGGAGACGGCAGAGGATCCAACGGATTGGGACAGGATTTCGAACGCAGGCGTTGCCCGGGTAAAGGTGAAGTACAACTGGGAGCTACACGCCGAGAAACTCCTCTCCCTTTCCCGGATCTATGGGTTCTGGAAGTACATCACAAACATCGAGCGGGAGGAGACTCGTCGCTACCTGGACATGTTCTACGGCCTCATGCTTCGGAGGCACTCCAAGAAGATGCTCCTACCGTAAGCTGGGGTCGCCTTCAGCCCCCTCCCGGCCCAAGCAGCCTATTGATCTCAGCTGTAAGCTCATCCAGCTCGGCCCGCAACACCTCGTAGCGCTGAAGGGCATCCCGGCCGACCTTCTGATCTACCCGACTGGTCATCCCTGCCAAATAGGTGATATGGGTCCGTAGGCCAGGCTGGCTGTAACGGATCGGATTGGTGAGGAGCTTGTCGGCTACGGCCTGACCCCCCTGGCGAGTCCGAGCATCAGCTCCCGTGGCGCCCTCGAGCCCCTCCAGAGCCGCCTCCACACGGGTCGCGAAAGCAGTCACCTCCTCAACCATGGCCCGCATGGTCGTGTTGTGCTCGAACTGTTCCTGTAAGTCGGCTGCCGTGAGGCCCTCAGCGGCCAGTCGGGGGTCGATGAGAACCGTAAGGGCCTCTGTCAGAACGGTATTCCCTACGGTCAGCCTCGCTTGGTACTCACCCGGAGGCGCCCCCAACCCCGACTCATGTTGGACATTCCAGACCCACCGGTTGTGACCCTCGGTCCGGGTTACGGGTGCGGCCCTTGCGCCCCCACCTCGGCCGCCTCTACCGGCCATCATCATGGCCTGAGGAGTGTTGGGAGCGGCCCCCCGAGCCGGTGCTGCGCCCGTCCCACTGCTATAGGAGTTCACAAGGTCCCCTGATGCATCCAGGATGTCGATGGTCACCGCGCCCGCCGGAACTGAGGCCAGGAAGTACTCGACGGTGGGGCCGACAAATGCAGCTCCGTCCCGAGTCCGGTACCCGTCCCTGGGCGCATACAAGTGGACATCGGCAGAAGCCACCTGAGGGTTCATCTGATGCAGTGAAGACACGTTGTCCAGAATCCAGAAGGCGCGACCTTGGGTCGCCACAATCAGATCATCCCGGTACACCTTCAAGTCGGCTACAGGCACGTTGGGCAGGTTTTGCTGGAAGGATTGCCAATGGGCCCCATTGTCGAAGGAAATGAAGAGGCCGAACTCGGTCCCGGCGTAAAGGAGCCCTTCCCGGCCGGGATCTTCCCGCACCACCCTCGTAGGCCAGTCTTCGGGAATTCCATTCGCGCCATCGGTCAGCAGGGTCCAGCTCTCACCGTAGTTATCGGTTCGGTAGATGTAGGGGTGATAGTCCCCCAGCAGGAAACGGTGGACGGCGTAGTAGGCCGACCCCGCCCGGTGGGGTGAGGGTTCCAGGAACTGGACCCGTCCACCCTCCGGGAGATCGGGAGGTGTGATATTCGTCCAATTTCCGCCGTTGTTCCGTGTCACGTGGAAGAGGCCATCGTTGGATCCCACCCAGATCACGCCCGGCTCGAGAACCGACTCCCGAATAGCGTAGACGGTGCTGTAAACCTCCTCACCCGTGGCATCCCGAGTGATGGGCCATCCGCTGGCTCTCTGACTATGGGGAGGGTTCCAGGTGAGATCCGGAGAGATGGTCTCCCAGGTAACCCCAAGGTCCCTCGTTCTATGGAGGTGGTTGGAGCCGTAGTACAGCACGTCCGGGTCGTGAGGTGAGACCTCCATGGGGGAGACACGCTGGAACCGGAGAACGAGGTTTGGCATCTCGTTCCCATAAAGGGACTGGGCTCCGATCCAATAATTCTTCGACTGCCGGGTGTCCATGTTCATAACGCTGTACTGCCCCTTACAGGAGCCGTACACGATGTTCGCCTTGGAGGGATGGGGGATGATGGGACCGGTCTCACACCCGGGACCACTCCACCAATCCTCGCCACGGACTCCTCCCGTGGCCGCACTGGAAATGATGTGGGTCCCGTCATCCTGCTGGGCCCCGTAGAGCCTGTAGGGGAAACGGTCGTCCACCCACACGCCGTAGATCTCCATGGTCGGCTGGTTCATCTGGGTGGACCAGGTCTGACCGCCGTCGGTGGAAACGTTGGCCCCACCATCGTTGGCCTGAACCATGACGTTGCCGTCATTCGGACTTACCCAGATGTCGTGGTTGTCCCCGTGCGGCGTGGACATCCGGGTCCAATTGGCGCCCCCGTCCGTCGTCTTGAACCACCCCTCGGCTCCACCGTACACCGTATTGGCATCCGTTGGATCGGCTCCAAGTGAGGTGTAATAAAAAGGGCGTCCAATCAGTTGCTGATTGTCGCTGACCATCTCCCAGCTCTCGCCGAAGTCGTCGGAGCGGTAGAATCCACCCCCCGGCTTGGCCTCTACCAGGGCGTAGACCCGGTCGGGTTTGGCGGCGGTCACCGCCAGGTTCCCCTTCCCGATGAGATCCTGGGGCAAACCGGTTCTGATGTTCTCCCAGTTTTCCCCGCCCGATACGGTTCATCCAGGCGTAAACCACATCCGGGTTACCAGGCTGCAACTCCACATCCATGGCGCCGGTGCTGTCTGAGACGAAGAGCGTCTTTGTCCAGGTCTCCCCACCGTCGGTAGTTTTGTAAACGCCCCGTTCGGGGCCCGGCTTGAAGATGTCACCGTTGGCCGCCACCCAAACGATGTCCGGATTGGTGGGATGGATACGGACGCCACCAATTTGGCCCACATCATAAAGCCCGGCAAAATCCCAGCTCTCGCCGCCGTCGGTGGTCTTGTACACCCCACGCCCCGTGGAGACGTTGCTTCGGACTCCATCGGATCCCGTGCCCAGATAGATAATGTCAGGATCCGAGTCCGCCACAGCGATGGCCCCGGTGGATCCCAGAGGAACCTGACCGTCCGTGATGGGGACCCAGTTTTCCCCGTTGTCGGTGGTCCTGAACACCCCTCCGCTGGCCACACCCATGTAGAAGGTCGTGGGCTGAGAGGGCACCCCGGTCACAGTTGTCACCCGGCCACCCTGCCCGGGTCCGATGGATCGGAAGTTGAGGCCCTGGAGAAGGTCGGGGTCCACCGACTCCATCATTGGGGCACGGGTGCCCTGTGCTTGGCTTTGAACTGGCGCTCCAAGCAGAGCAGCCAACGCGAGAATCGTGATTGCGGCGTGGCGATACATGGCGTCCCTCGAAGGGTGTAAGCAGACAGGTCCAACCCGCCGGTTTTGGCGGATCGGGGAATGTCAGATGAGGAAAGTGCGGTTCGGGGGGCTCGGGCGGCAAGTCCGGGAGCCGGGCCGAGTACTTGGGCCCGGCTCACTGCGAGAGACGTCGCCCGGAGGTAGCGGCTCTAGGAGTCCTTCTCGAAATCCATGCCGAGGCTGGGGGGATCGCCTTCGAACACCCGAAGGATGTAGGTATAACGGCCCGGTTTCAGAAGGCTCTCCCCCACATAGTCGATGATCTGGGCTCTTGCGGTGTCCTGACCGACCACAACCTCCGCGGAAGCTATCCGATAGGCCTTGGTGACCTCGACATAAAGGGATTCCTCACCGGGCGCCAGGTCGAAATGGATGAGAGGGCCTTCAGGCAGAAAGAGAGTGGCCTCATCGTAAACCAGAGTGGACCCGTTCCTCACTCGAACCTCCACCTTCCCATCCAGCCCCAGAATCCCGCAGCCCGACGCTACTCCGGCAAACGCCGCCAAAAATAATCCGGTTTGGGCGAATCTCCTCAAAACAATCCTCCCGGGTTAGGACTACCACATCCTCCAAGGAAACGACCGAGAGCTAGAAAATCGCACCCTCCCTCATTACTCTCCTCCTTCAAAAGGAGGAATGCATGCGGGAATCCACCGACCTGCCGACCCCAGGAGCTCTGACAACCCTGGTCGTCACTACGCTGGTAGCACTGGCCCTTACGGCCTGCGACGGCCAAGTCGATTCGGCCTCCGAGGACAGCCGGGCCATGCTGGAAATTCAGGGCCAAAGCATCGACCAGCGCTCCTACCGGTTGGGATCCATCGGCGCTTTCGCCGAGATGGTGGATGCCGGAGTGAAGGAACTGGCCCTAAGCGCAGCCGTCGATCCAGCCGAGATGGATGCCATGGTCGAGGAGGCGACCCGGATCGCCGCCGAACACGATGTTGAGGTATTCCGGGAGACCGATTTCCTGGTGACCGATCTCTTTTCGGCAGACCTTACCGAGGGAAAGCATGTACTTCTCATCTATCGGGGCACTACCTGGCAGAAGTATATGGATCTGAAAGGGGAAAAAGCCCGTCTGGAAAGCCTGGGGCAGTACGAAGGCGAAAACAGAGCCCGAATCGCTCGCCGGTTCGGGGCCCTCTTGAGTTACTCAGACGAGAAGATCGCGGCGCTACTCTTGGCCGGATAGCCCGTGAGTTTTCCGGCGCAGGATCCACCTGGACCCTCCAGATCGATGGATCCTTGAAGAGGAAGTCTACGAAAGCGCGGACCATTCGGGTTCCCAGCCCCTGGCCGAGACTCCCCTCATCTGACAGGAACAGGTCGATTCCAAGGACCCCTGGGTCATCCTGGCCGGGCCACCAACCGTCGCTGGTTTCAACCGCCACGTAGAATTGGATGTATCCAGCAGCTTCATGATCCAGATAGGCGACATAGGGCTTCACATCCGAGGTATGGTACAGCTTTGGGAGGTACTCCTCCCTGATGTCCGGAAAGGATCGAGGGGCATCCCAGATCTCGGCGACATGGGGAGGCCCAAACCATTCCGCGAGCATCCGAAGGTCTTCCTCGGAGAGCGGTTCGAAGGTGAAGAGAGAGGTCAGTGGCGATCCATTTTCAGGCGACCGTGTCCGTGCATGAGAACTCCACTGCTGCACCCAAGGTTCCCCCCCCGGCCTGCCCCTCATACTTTTGAGACCTATCCCCGCAAAGCAACAACCTGGAGGGACCTTGCAGGTCGAAACGCCGAACCGTCCAAAAACTCCACCCTCTCCGATTCCATCCACCGAACATACCAGGAATCCCGGATTTCCCCTGGAGCTGGACTGGGTGAGGAAAGTCCGGGTGAATCGGAGCGCGGTTGAACGCCGGGTCGCTACCCTGGGCACCCGGAGGAGCGTCAAAAAGCACTGGCAGGCGGCCTGGCTCCTCAAGGCCGTTTCTTGCATCGACCTCACTACGCTCTCGGGGGATGACACGCCGGGCCGGATAAGGCGGCTCTGCGCCAAAGCACGCCAACCTGTCCGACAAGACATCCTGGAATCACTAGGGGTCGGTGACCTGGGTCTAACGACAGGTGCAATCTGCGTCTATCACGAGATGGTGAAGACTGCCGTCGAGGCTCTGGAAGGTTCGAAGATTCCCGTGGCCGCCGTCTCTACGGGGTTTCCCCATGGACTCTCTCCCTATGGTGTCCGCCTCGCGGAAATCGACGCTTCGGTGGCATCAGGCGCCAGAGAGATCGACATCGTCATCTCACGGCGGCACGTCCTGACGGGTGCATGGCAAGCTCTCTTTGACGAGGTGTCGGCCTACCGTGAGGCGTGTGGCAAGGCCCACCTAAAGACCATCCTCGCTACGGGTGAGCTCGGCACCCTCAAGAACGTCTACAGGGCCAGCTTGGTGTGCATGATGGCCGGGGCAGACTTCATCAAGACCTCCACGGGAAAAGAAAAAGTGAACGCCAATCTCCCCGTGGGGTTGGTAATGGCCCGGGCAATTCGGGAGTATGGTCAGAAAACCGGCTATCAGGTTGGATTCAAGCCCGCCGGGGGAATCAGCAAAGCGAAACAGGCGTTGATCTGGCTCATGCTGATGAAAGAGGAGTTGGGGAACGCCTGGCTGGAGCCGAACCTTTTCCGTTTCGGGGCGAGTTCCCTTTTGGCCGACATCGAACGACAGCTGGAACATCATGTCACTGGCCGATACTCGGCCGGTCACCGCCACCCCATCGCGTAGCGGGCCATGTCGAAAGTCGCGGACGTATTTGAATCAATGGAGTACGGTTCAGCCCCAGAGAGCGCGGACCAGGCAAATGAGTGGCTCCGAGGGCACGACGGCCGATTCCACCACTTCATCGCCGGCGCCTGGACCCCCAGCACTGGTGATGAGCGGCTCGAATCGGTGAATCCGGCAACCGGCAAATCCCTGGCATCGGTGGCCCAGGGCACGGCCACTGACGTAGACCGGGCGGTAGAGGCTGCCAGGGAAGCCTTCGACCCTTGGCGCAAGCTCTCAGGGCACGCCAGGTCCCGGTATCTGTATGCCCTTGCCCGAGGACTTCAAAAGAGAGCCAGGCTCTTTGCCGTCCTGGAGACCTTGGACAACGGAAAACCCGTTCGGGAATCCCGGGACTTGGACATTCCTCTCGTCGCGAGGCATTTCTACCATCACGCCGGATGGGCCCAACTCATCGAGAACGAAATGCCCGGGTACGAGCCGGTGGGGGTCGTAGGGCAGATCATCCCCTGGAACTTCCCACTCCTGATGCTGGCCTGGAAAATCGCGCCCGCCTTGGCGTGCGGAAACACCGTCGTCCTCAAACCTGCTGAATTCACCCCTCTCACGGCTCTCCTTTTCGCTGAACTCTGTCAGGATGTGGGACTGCCTCCCGGGGTGGTGAACATCGTCACAGGTGATGGGAAGACCGGGGCCGCCCTGGTGGCTCACCCCGACATCAACAAGATCGCCTTCACGGGATCTACGGAGGTTGGACGGATCCTCAGGACGGAGACGGCCGGCACCGGCAAAAAGCTCTCCCTTGAGCTTGGCGGGAAGTCGCCCTTCCTGGTTTACGAGGACGCGGATCTCGATTCGGTGGTTGAGGGAGTCGTTGACGCCATCTGGTTCAACCAGGGTCAGGTGTGTTGCGCAGGAAGCCGTATTCTGGTCCAGGAGGGAGTGGCCGCAGTTCTGGAAACGAGGCTCCGGGCCAGGATGGAAACCCTCCGAATGGGAAACCCCTTGGACAAGAGCATCGACATGGGCGCCATCATCGCGCCGGTCCAACTCGAGAAGATCCAAGGCCTGGTGGAACAGGGCCGGCAGGAGGGGGCCCGGGTTTGGCAGCCGTCCTGGGCCACCCCCCAGGAAGGGTACTTCTACCCTCCCACGCTGTGCACCGAATGCTCCCCCAGCTCGACCCTGGCTCAGGTGGAAATCTTCGGTCCTGTGGCGGTTCTCATGACTTTTCGGACGCCGGAAGAATCCATCCAACTAGCCAATGACACCCGATACGGTCTGGCCGCGAGTCTTTGGACAGAGAATGTGAATCTCGCACTCCACGTGGCGCCGAAACTCAAGGCCGGGACGGTGTGGGTAAATTGCACGAACCTCTTCGACGCAGCCTCAGGTTTTGGAGGCTACAGGGAAAGCGGGTTTGGACGGGAGGGTGGGAAAGAGGGCCTGGTGGAGTACCTTCTGCCGTCATGGACGAAAAAGACGGGGCGAGATCAACCGCTTGGGCCCAAGACCTCAAAGGACTCGGGAATCATCAAGGGGGCAGAATCGTCAGAGACCCGACCCAGTGGGAAGGGAAAGGCTATGCCCCCGGTGGACCGGACCGCCAAGCTGTATGTGGGTGGCAAACAGGTCCGCGGAGATGGGGACTACTCTCTACTGGTGAGGGGCGGGGATGGATCCATCCTCGGCGAAGTGCCCCGGGGAAACCGGAAAGACATACGAAACGCCGTGGAGGCCGCCCATGCCGGCGCAAAGGGCTGGACTCCCAGGACCTCCCACAACCGGGCCCAGATCCTCTATTTCTGGGCCGAGAACCTCTCCACCCGGGCCGACGAATTCCGCCTTCGGCTCCACGAGGTCACCGGGATGCGGAGGCGGGACGCCGGAAAGGAAGTAGAGACGGCGATTCGTCGTCTCTTCGGATTCGCAGCGTGGGCCGACAAGTACGATGGGATGGTCCACCACACTCCTTTCCGGAACGTGACCCTGGCCATGCCCGAACCCATCGGGGTCATGGGATTGGTCTGCCCCGATGAAGCGCCGCTCCTGGGTTTTGTCTCTACGGTGGCCCCCCTCATCGCTATGGGGAACGCCGTTATAGCCGTTCCCTCGGAACGTTGGCCTCTCCTGGCCACCGACCTCTACCAGGTGGTGGAAACCTCCGATATCCCCGCAGGAGTCATAAACATCGTAACCGGCCTTCGGACTGAGATCGTGCCAACCCTGGCCGCGCATGATGACGTGGACGGGTTCTGGTACTTCGGGTCTGCGGTCGGAAGTGAGGAAGTCGAGCGCCTCTCCACCGGGAATATGAAACGCACCTGGGTGAGCCGCGGGAAGCACTTGGACTGGTGGAATGATGCGGAGACCTGGGGCGAACCTTTCCTCCGGGAAGCCATCCAGTGGAAGAACATCTGGGTGCCATACGGGGAGTGATTCTTATGGGTCGGTTCAGTTCCCGACCCATTCCTTGTGCTCGATGTGGGCCGGAATGGGAGAGGCGCTGGCCTCCTGCTCGAGAGTGCGCTCAGCCAACCATTGAAACCATTCGAAATACGTCTGGCGATCTACCGCCTCCCTCATTTCCTCCACCATTGGCCCTAGCTTCTTCCAGGACAGGACCACCGGCCCGCTGAAGAAATCACCCACCAGGTCCAGGCTGACTTCATGTCGGAAGGTTAGGATCCCGAGGCTTTCCCAGGTCGTCATCAGGAGACTGATCAACCTGAGGTCATCCCCCAGCTCTTCTTCCAGCTCCTTTTTCGAGAGTCCTTCCGGCAGATCGATCAGGAGGGTGATGGCGACTGCAAACTCCGGAGTTTGGTAGGAGCTTAAGAGAGCGAGAGCCGATTCCCTTGATTTTCGCCTATGGTGGAGCCTCACCTCGCTTACGGCAAACCCAAAACCGATGAGCATGGCAACAGCGGACACCACCTCTGCGACCCCCACAACATCCATGTGGCGCTCCTCTCCTTCCAAACGTTTTTATTGGGACGAGAGAGCTATACCCGATGGAGGTTACAATGGTCCTTTCATGGGCAGACCAGCCGGAATGAGGTTCTCTCACCGTCCTCGCGGTCTCAGCACTAGCCTGTGCTCCGTCCTCGCTTCCACCGCGGGTCGGGTGAAAAGAAGGGGAAAATACTCTCCTGATGCCCAACTCTCCGTCAGGTTCCCGTAGTTGGGGCTCCCGGGTCGACCCGACTGGCCGGGAGCGTTGGTGGCCACCGAGCCATCAAGGTCGGAAAAGTCGATAATGTGGCGATACGTTGCCCCGATGGCGGCCACCGTCCCTGCCCCACCCGACCGCTCCACGGACGGTATGTCGAAAGCCTCCACAAGGCTGTGGGGAAATTCGCTCCTGTTGGTTCGTCCCCATCGCCACGCCTCAGGATCCGGCCCTTGGACCGCCCGAAGGTCCTCCAGCCCAAGCGAGATGGCCTGTTCCAGTAGGGTCTGGCGTTGAGCGTCGTCCGTTCCCTCGGCCCGGACTTCGTCAGGGATATGACGCCTTATCCGGGCGTACAAGGCGGCAGCATAGCTCTCCCGCCGATACACGGCATCCCATTCCGCGATGGCAGTGCGGCCTCGATCAATCTCTGTATCAGAAGAGACCCAGTCCCGGAAGAGGGGAATGTTCGCCGCAGCCGCCGCCGAGTAGGCGTCCTGCTGCAGGCGCTGCGAGTCCTCCAAGGTGAACCCATCTCCCGCCGAGAGAACCTCTGCAACCCTCTGAAAACGTGGGAAGGAAGTTCCGGTCTTGAAGTAGAGAGGGGGGTCGTACCCGGGGGGATGGATGTCGTGGTTGGCGGTTCCGATCCACCCTCGTTCCGGGTTGAATTCGGTGGGGAGGTCGTCCCGAAACCCGAGCCACTCGTACTCTCCGGTTCCAGGAACCGGAAGCCGACCCAACCACCCTTCTCGCCTAGGGGAGGCAGCCGAAGCCTGCCACCCGATGTTCCCGTCGGCATCCCCACAAATCATGTTCTCCGTAGGAGCCTTCCAGAACCTGAGTTCCTCCAGGAACTCCTCGCAATTCTCGACGACATTCAGTCTCAGGGCCGCCAAATAGCCCGTGGATCCGGGCTCATGCATGGTGGAGCGGAGGGCATAGGCCAGGTGGTTCTCGGTGTCCTCGTGGAAAATGGGGCCGTGCCGCGAGTACTTGAGCTCCACCACATGAGGCTCTCCGTCCTTTACCTGTATGGTATCGAGAATGACCTGGAGGGGCTCCCAAGCGCCCTGCCATCGGACCTGATCCGGTTCCTCAGGATTCAGTTGTTCCACATAGATGTCGGACTGGTCAGTGCCGACGATGGTGAGCCCCCAGGCCACCCGACCGTTATGCCCGATGGCCACACCAGGGAGGACCGGTTCGGTGGAGCCGATGGCGGTCCACCCGGGAGCGTCTAAATGCACCACGTAGCGAAGTGATGGGTTTGCGACGCCACGGTGGGGATCGTTGGCGACCAGAACCTGGCCGGTGGCAGAGAGCCCGGGGCCGATAACCCAGTTGTTGCTCCCGGGGGAGGTCTCCTGGGCGCCGGTGTTCTCTGAGGAGTCGGCATGGAGCCAGGAATCGTAGGGCTCCACCAGATTCGGCCGGGGCATTCCGCTCCGAAACCCGGAAAGGCCCTGCAGCACCCCGTCATCGATGAGCCCCAGGTCCACACCTTCCGGCACCGAAAGCTCCCGGTAGGGGTTGGGGCGAGCCCGGCGATTCGCTTCCGCTGGCCCGACCTCCGCCACCTGTTGGGCCAGCCGTAGCTCCCGCCGGGCATCCCCGAGAGGCATAGCGGTCTGCATGCGCAGGAGGGGCGTCTCCGCGCTCCAGTGCTCCGGGTGGATTCCAGTAAGAGCAAACTCCAAGGGGAGGTCGTCCTCAGCGTGATCCATGTAGGCGTTTACCCCCAGGGCAAACGCCTCGAGAATCCGGCGACCTTCTGGGTGATAACTGCTGAATTCTTCGTCGGTCCACGGACCTCGGTACCGGAGGAGCCGGGCCAACCGATCATGAGAGAGGGCCTCAGGACCGAGTATCTCCGAGAGCCGGCCTTCCCCGGCCCTTCTGTACATCTCCATCTGCCAGAGGCGATCCTGAGCCTGAACGAACCCTTGGGCAAAAAAGAGGTCATCCAGGTTCTGGGCGTAGATGTGGGGAACACCCCAGGGATCCCGGAGAACCTCTACTTCATCCTTCAGGCCGGGAAGGGAAAGCTCACCCTCGATCTCCGGCAAATGGGTGGCTGCCAGTTCCTGGAAGTTGGCCGGAGGGGAGTCCCCCGACCCTGGGGGGCCCTCGCAACCAGAAATCAACAACCAACCCGCCACGGTGAGGGAAGCCGAGAAGCGGACAACTGGGCGGAGCATGACGAAGTGGATATTCAGGGCCATGGGAGAGCTTTCGTAGTGAGGGTCAGGTCAGGTCGAAGCGTGCCCCCGCTTCCCACCAATGGGCAACGGCCTCAACCTCGGCTTCTCACCGGAGGAACCGCAAGGTCTGGCCAGGAGCAAACGGCCCCCACCTTCCGACCATGGGAGCTTCCGTGTTGGCGCTCTCGCCCACCCCCGTTTACACTTCCGCCTCGAGCCGAAACTCCTCAAGACACCGGAGGTCACCGTGCCGCCGTCTCCTATCGACCCCGGAATGGACTCGTCCGTCGTCGCCAATTTCATCGATGGACAATGGACGGCCTCCACGGGCGCCGAGTTCCTTCCCGTGGTCAACCCAGCCACGGGGGAAGAGTTGGGGACCACCCCCCTCTCCCCTGCCTCCGATGTCGCCGCGGCGGTCCAAGCGGCGACGAGGGCTTTCCCGGCCTGGAGGGCCACCCCCGCCGTGGATCGGGCCCGGGTCCTCTTCCGTCTCAAGGCCCTCTTGGATGAACACCATGAGGAACTGGCCCGGACCCTCACCCAGGAGCATGGGAAGATCTTACCGGAAACCATGGGGGAGGTCCGGAGAGGAATCGAGAACGTCGAGCACGCATGCGGCATCCCGACGTTGATGATGGGAGAAACATTGGAGGACATCGCGCCCGGGATCGACTGCGAAACCATCCGGCAACCGTTGGGGGTTTTTGGGGTCATTACTCCCTACAACTTTCCCGTGATGATTCCGCTTTGGTTCTGGCCCTATGCCGTTGCCACGGGGAACACCGTGGTTCTGAAGCCCAGCGAACAGGATCCGTTGACTCACCAGCGTATCGTGGAATTGGCAGCGGCAGCGGGGATGCCGCCCGGGGTCCTGAATGTGGTTCACGGTGGCCGGGAAGCCGTAACCGCCCTTGTGGACCATCCCGATGTCCAGGGAATCTCCTTTGTAGGCTCCAGTGCGACAGCTCGGACGCTGTACGCAAAGGCGGCACAGAAGGGAAAGCGGGTCCAAGCCTTAGGTGGAGCAAAGAACTTTTTGCTGGTTCTCCCAGATGCCGACTTCGACCGGGCCAACGACTCCATCGTGGATTCGGTCTTCGGGTCCACGGGGCAGCGATGTCTCGCGGGAAGCGTTTTGGTGGGTGTGGGCGAGGCCTACTCCCCGATGCGGGAGCGGTTATTGGACACGGCAGCGTCTCTCAGAATCGGGTATGGGCTGGAAGAAGGGGTCCAGATGGGCCCTGTCGTTTCCCGGCCCCATCGGGATCGGGTTGTGGACCTCATCGGAAAGGGGGCCCAAGAGGGGCCGGACCTGCTCTTGGACGGTCGGGGGGCCACCGTTCCCCAGTACCCGGAGGGTCATTGGATAGGGCCCACAGTCTTCGAGGGTGTTGCGCCGGGAATGACTCTCGGCCAGGAGGAGATCTTCGGCCCTGTCGCCGGTCTCGTACAGGTGAAATCCGTGGACGAGGGCGTGGAACTCATGCA
>JBDHMC010000040.1:0-10391 GCA_039656355.1 Gemmatimonadota bacterium
GCACCCAGCAGAGTCATGGGGATGAGGCACCGGTGGATGAGGCACCGGTGGGTGAGGCACCGGTGGGTGAGGCACCGGTGGGTGAGGCACCGGTGGGTGAGACGCCGGGGTTTGAGACCGCCGATCATGAGGACACTCCTTCTAGCAGGTCACTGTTTGGGGATGGCACCTCTCCACGAGGCCCGGTACATTCGCCCACCGAACCCAATTCCGCCACCAGGAAGGATGCAGAACCATGTACCCTCCCACCTCTTCCCTGATCCGCCGGTCCCTCTGCCTCTTTACGCTCCTCCCCTTTGTGGTAGGAGGCCCGTTCCCAAACCCTCTGGGGGGGCAGGACACCGACGCCATCCAGGCCGCCATCGCCGGTCTGGAGTTCCGTCATATCGGACCCGCCAATGTCACGGGCCGGGTCTCCGCCATTGTCGGAATCCCTGGTGACCCTTCCACCTACTGGGTAGGAGGCGCGGATGGCGGAGTTTGGAAGACCGTCAACGGGGGCGTGACCTTTGAAGGTCAATGGCAAGATGAGGAGGCCTTCTCAGTCGGATCCCTTACGGTGGCGCCCTCCGATCACAATGTGATCTGGCTGGGCTCAGGGGAGGGGGATCCCCGGAACTCCATCTCCTACGGTCTCGGGGTCTGGCGCTCCACTGATGGGGGCGACAGCTGGACCCACCTGGGCTTGGAGAAGACGGAACACATCAAAAGGATCGTGGTGGATCCTCGAGATCCGGACGTAGCCCTGGTGTGCGCCATGGGTCGGGCGTGGGGCCCCAATGAGGAGAGGGGGATTTTCCGCACGGAGGACGGTGGACGGAGTTGGGATCACGTGCTCTTCATCGATGAAGACACGGGCTGTGCCGATCTGGATCTGGACCTCAGCAACCCCAGAAATGTCTACGCAGGGATGTGGACCTTTCGCCGCCGTCCATGGCGCTTCGATGACGGGGGGAAAGAGACGGCCCTTTACGTCTCCCGAGACGGGGGCCTCACCTGGAAGAAGATCGAAACCCTTCCCGACGAGCCCATGGCCCGACCCGGGATCAGCGTTGCCCAGTCCTCCCCCAACGTGGTCTATCTGGTCACGGAATTCCCCACGGCCGGTACTCTCTTTCGATCCGATGACTACGGCGAAAACTGGCGGATGGTGAATGACGACCGGAACCTGAACTTCCGGCCTTTCTATTACTCCGACGTCTTTGTCGACCCCTCGAATGCCAACACGGTCTTCACCCTGGCCGGGGGAATGTCCAAGTCAACGGATGGGGGGCAGACCTTCCAGCGCATCGCCTCAGGAGTCCACGGGGATCACCAGGCCATCTGGATCAATCCGGCTGATGGCGAACATGTACTCTCTGGAAGCGACGGCGGATTCCAGGTCAGCTTCGACGGAGGCATCAACTTCCACATCTGGCGAAACGTGGACCTCTCCCAGTTCTACCACATTTTTGTGGACGATCGGGATCCGTACTGGGTTTGTGGAGGCCTGCAGGACAACGGAAACTGGTGCGGCCCCTCAAAAACCCGGGGCAGCTCCATCCTTGCCGATGAATGGTATACCGTCAGCGGCGGTGACGGCTTCTACACCGTGCCCGTGCCTGGGCAGCCCTGGTTGGTCTATTCCAACGCCCAGGGAGGATACTTCCGCATCACCGACACCCGCTCCGGCCAGACCCGATCCATCGAGCCCCACCCCTGGATGGTAGGCTCCCAGGGGCAGAACATGGGCCAGGCCCGGTATCGTTTTAACTGGGACGCCCCCATCGTCATCTCCCCCCACGATCCCTCCGTGGTCTACTGGGGTGGAAACGTCCTCTTCCGAAGCCGGGACTACGGGTATTCCTGGGACATCATCAGCCCGGACCTCAGCACAGACGACCCGGAAAAGCAGCTGGACTCGGGAGGTGAGATCTACAACGACAACACCGCGGCAGAGTTCCATACCACCATCTACACGGTTGCCGAATCACCGGTGGAAGCTGGTGTCATCTGGGCCGGGACCGACGATGGGAACGTCCAGGTAACAAGGGACAACGGTGGGAGTTGGACCAATGTGAGGGACAATGTCCCGGGGCTTCCGGCGGAGGCCTGGATCCAGAACATCGAGGCATCCCCAACCGAGGCCGGGACTGCATTCCTGGTGTCGGACAATCACCGAATGGATGACTTCACGCCCCATGTCTGGGAGACAACCGACTACGGGCAGAGCTGGCGGGACATCTCAGGGGGATTACCCCAGGACGACTACGCCAAAGTGATCCGGCAGCACCCTGCCAACCCCAATCTCCTCTTCCTGGGGATGGACCGGGGCCTTTTTGCCTCTCTGGACCGGGGCCGAAGCTGGGTGGACATCCGAAACAACCTCCCCAGGGCTTCAATCCGGGGGATAAAGATCCAGGCCCAGTACAATGACCTGGTCATTGGAACCCACGGAATCGGAGCCTGGATTCTGGACAACGTCCAGCCTCTGGTGGAACTGGCCGATGCCATGCAGGAGGACGTTCACCTCTTCGACATCCGGGAGGCCACAGACTGGGAGTCCTGGAATAGAGATTCGAGCATGGGCCGAAGCACCTTCCAGGGAGAGAATCCCCAGGAAGGAGCCTACATCGACTTCTACCTGGCTGAAACACCTGCCCCTGGGTCAGGAGGTGTGACAATCCGGATCACGGACGCTGGAGGACGACTCGTGCGTGAGCTTCCCAACGTCCAGGCCCGGGCCGGCGTCAACCGGGCTGTCTGGAACCTGGCCTGGACGGGTGCCGATCCCATCCCCGGGGCATCAGCAGGAGGCGGCGGGGGCCGGGGCGGCCGTGGTGGCGGTGGCGGCGCACCGGTGGTCCCAGGCACCTACACAGCCACACTCTCCGTGAATGGACAGGAACTGTCCAAGGACTTCCAGGTGCGGGGCGATCCGGAAGTAGAGGCCACCCAGGCCGACTACGAAGCCCGGACCGAAGCATCTCTCCGGGGCCAGGAAATCCAGTCCGACCTCAACCGGATGATCGGCATGGTGGTGGACATGCAGTCCCAGATCGAGGGCCTCCAGGAGTCCATCCGGGGCAAAGAGCTCCCGAATCGCGGGGAGCTCATGGCGCAGATCGATGCCTCAACGGAAGCGTTGGATGAGCTTCACGAGACCCTCCGCCGGCCTCCGCCCAGTATGGGCTACCGCATCTATCCGCGGTTGTCAGAGCAGCTCTCCTTCGCGACACGGGGGATCAATCAAGCCCAGGCCAGACCCACGGAAGGACAACTTCAGGTCCTCATGGAGGTTGAAGAGGCCGTCCGGCAAGCCCAAGGTGTGCTCCAGTCCATCATCGACGGGCCCATAGCCTCTCTGAACCGACTTCTTCAGGGGCAGGGCCGGATTCTGGTGGGAGGGGGCATCTAGCCATGCGGGCCAGTCCTTCCTTCCTTCTCCTGGTGGGGATTCTCCTGGGGCCCACGGTGGAGGCTCAGGAGCCTGGGTACGATTTTCGGTATCACCCTTACGCCCAGTCCACAGCCATCCTTCAGGGCCTGGCGGAGGATTTCCCCCGTCTGGCCAAGCTCTATTCCATCGGTAAGAGCGCCACGGGGCACCGGGAGATCTGGTGCATAGAAATTGGTAACCAGGACACCGGAAATCCCGGTGGGAAACCCGCCGTCTATTTCGACGGCAATCAGCACGCATCTGAGGTGACAGGAGGGGAGGTCACCCTCTTTCTGGCCTACCACCTACTCAGCAGGTATGGCGTGGACCCCGACATCACCCGCCTCCTGGACACCCGGATCACCTACATCGTCCAGAGGGGAGATCCGGACGGAGCGGAAGCCACCATGACCGGGGAGGTCGACTGGGATCCCATGAGTGCCCCTGGGGCAAGGGATGCCGATGGGGACGGCCGGATTGGCGAGGACGGCCCCGAGGATATTGATGGTGATGGTCAGATTCTCGAGGTGCGCATCCTGGATCCGAACGGTGGATGGAAACCCTTCGGCCCGGAACCCCGGATCATGGTTCGAAGGGAGGAGGGGGACACCGAAGGCCCCTTCTATCGGGTTTTCACAGAGGGTCTGGACAACGACGGGGACGGAGAGATCAACGAGGATGCCCCCGTCACCGGCTTCATCTCGAACAGAAACTACCCTGCGTATTGGTCTTCTACCGACGGGCGTTTCCGCGGAAGTGGGGATTACCCCCTCCAGGAGCACAATGCCCGTGTCTTGGTAGACTTCATTCTCTCAAAGCCCGAGATCTCCCAGATCGAGTCGTGGCATACCACCTCTGGGATTCACCTTCGGCCCTACGCAGCACGCCCGGACACGGATTTCCCCCCTCAGGATCTTCAGGACTACAGCGCTATCCTGGCAAAGGGAACCGCCATTACCACCTACCCCGTGGCATCCGTCTACAACGACTTCACGACCATCCTGCCCGGGGTCCCGTTCGACGAACAGCCAGGTGTCCGTCACGGGGTCTTCATCGACTGGTCCTACGTCCACCAGGGGCTCTTTTCGGTGACCACCGAGCTCTGGACCATGGAGCCCTTCGTCAACGAGATGGGCTGGGGGGAGATCCCCAGGGACAAACCTCTGTTCGCCATACCTGGTCGGTACAACCGCCCAGACGTGAAGGCCGCCGTTTTGATGTGGCTGGATGCCAACCGAGGTGCTGTCGAGCTGTCGGGTGAAGGTTTTATCGAATGGAAGACCTATCAGCACCCTACGCTGGGTGATGTGGAGATTGGAGGGTTCACCCGATACTGGCTTCGGAACCCCCCTCCTGGACCGTTCCTACAAAAAGTCGTGGAGGATCAGGCCCGGTTTGCGGTGGTTCGAGCCCTGCTGACACCCCTTGTGAGGATCCAGGACATATCGGTCCAAAGAGGTCGGACCCCCAATGAGTGGACCGTCACGGCAACCGTCGCCAATCAAGGGTACCTGGACACGTCCATGGAGCAGGCGCGTCGAACCAACATCGCTCGACCCGACAGAGTCACCCTGGAGCTGGATAAGGGTGGGACCACGCAAGATCCCGCCGCGGTGATGTTTCCGTTCATGCGAGGAACGAGAGAGTCTCCCTTCGTGAGCCTCTACCGAGCTTCCTGGACGATCGACGCCCCGGAGGGAACCGAGGTCACCGTCGTCCTTCGGTCTGAGAAGGGCGGTACGGACCGCCGAGAGCTGGTGTTGAGGGGCCCGGACTCTACCTGACGATCCGGCCCTCACCATCCACTTTCACCGAGAGATGGCCTCCGACGTGTAGTTTTGGGTCCACGTCCTCGATGAGAAGGGTTTTCCGCCCTCCCTTTGTCATGAGGGTGATCTCGACGTCGACCGCTCCGCCCCCAGGGACCCCGAAGTGGACAGGCACCACGCTCTGGGCGTTGTAGCCCGATCCAGTCTCCAAGATCCGAGTCCCCAGGAGTTGTCGGGTATCCGCTGCGAAGAGCCGCACTTCCGTGCCGGCTCGCGTATGAATCCCTCTTTCGTTCAGGACCATGACCTTCAAAGATCTGGCGGCCCCGTCAGCAGGGAGAAGGTTTCGGATCACATAGTGGTTGGCGCTGGATAGAGCCAGATCCATAGCTCCGTCGTTATCGAAATCCGCCCAGATGGATCCGTACCCACCCACATTTTCGCTTATGACCTCAGGGGTGACGCCGACGAACTTCCCCTGGTTGTTTTTGTACAGGGTTCCCGACGAGTAGAGGTCGATCCATCCGTCGTTATCAAAATCCGCCCACGCCGCAGTTCCCCGGTAGGCTTCGTGGGCCAGACCGAATTCGGCGGCAACGCTCACAAACTCGCCGTCGTCATTTCGATAGAATCCGTCGGTACCACCCAAGGACGTGACGAAAATGTCGAAGTCTCCATCATTGTCGAAATCCGCTATATCCGGGCGGATGGTTCCGGCCATATCGTGATCGCCGGGGTTGGGATTAATGGCCCTTCCTCCTCCGTCGAGCCCAAGTTCCGGAGCCACATCCACGAACCCCGTTCCGTCGTTCCGGTACATCCGGTTCGCGAACCCGTCCATGTTGCCCAGATACAGGTCCAGGTCACCGTCCAGGTCAAAATCGAACCATACCCCGCCCATGGTCGCCCGGGAGCCGATGATCCCCATGGGTTCGGAGACGTCAACGAAGGTTCCATCGTCGTTCCTGAAAAGCCTGTTCGGGAAATCGCGAATGGCGAAGAAGAGGTCCACATCCCCATCGTTGTCGAAGTCCACCCAGCTGATCTGCCGGGCATGTCCCAAGGGGAGTTGAAGGTCGAACTCCTGGGTCACATCGGTGAAAGTGCCTTCTTGGTTCCGATAGATTCGGTTGGCCAACTTGGCGTTTCCCTCCTCAGTTCCCGCCGTGTAGCCGACGTACAGGTCGAGCCAGCCATCGGCATCGTAGTCGCCCCAGGCTACCGCCCTGGTCCCCTCGGTGTCCGCCACACCCAGATGGCCAGCGACGTCCACGAAGCGCCCGCCATCATTTCGGTACAGGCGGTTTGGCTGCTCTGGCCTGAATCCGACATAAAGGTCCAGGTCCCCATCATTGTCGAAATCGGCCCAGGCGTGGGTCATGGACCCACGGTCCCCCAGGAGATCCGGTTGGACCAGTTCAAAGCTTCCCCCAGGCTGCTGACCAGTCAGTCTGGACTGAAATGGGGAGAGAGCCAGGGCCAGGCTGAGGAATAGGAGCTTTGCCACTGGAGAGGGAGACGCAAACATGGTAATCCTCCTGAAAGATTCTGGGATCCTCACCTCAGCATACACGGCACGAACCGGCCACGCCCGGGCGTGGCCAGGAACTCCTCCCCGTCCACAATGAGGTCACCCCGGGAGAAGACCTTGGCCACCTTCCCCGTGACCTCCACACCCTCGTAGGAGGTGTAGTCGGAGGCCATGTGGAGCGATTCCTGGCTCATGGTCCACTGGACCGCCGGGTCGAAGAGGACGACATCCGCATCCGCCCCCGGCGTCAGACTGCCCTTGTCCGGGGCCAGGCCGAAAAGCCTGGCCGGGGTAGTCGATGTGAGATCGACGAGTTGTGGCAGGGTGATACGTCCTTTCGCCACCCCCTCTGAATAGAGAACGGTGAGGCGGGGTTCGATCCCGGGCATTCCCTCCGGGCAGAGGTCGAAGTTTTCGGCCCCGGCGACTTTGGATGCCAGTGAAAAAGCGCAATCGTCCGTGGCCGCCACCGAGATGCGCCCGTCCCCCAACCCCTTCCAGAGCGCGGCTTGGGTGGCCTCATCCCTGAGTGGAGGGGATCCGACCCACTTGTAGCCATCGTCCCTTTTCAACCTCTCATCGGTAAAGATGAGGAAGTGTGGGCAGGTCTCGGCCCAAACCGGTAATCCCTCGGCTCGGGCCGAAGTCACCTCTTCCAACCCGTCAATGGATGAGAGATGGACGATGTAAACCCTACCGCCCGTTTCACGGGCCACCCCAACGATACGCCGAACGGCGCTGGCTTCCGCGTCCGCCGGCCGACACAGAGCATGGTCGATGGCACTGGTCTCGCCCTTACCCAACTTATCCAGTGCAATCTTATCGATTATGGTGCTGTCTTCGGCGTGGACCATTAGCATCCCGCCAGCCTCTCGCAGGCGGGTGGTCAGCCCGAGATAATCCTCGTCCGAGATGATGCGTCCGGGTTTTCCGCTGTACATGTTCACTGCCGACTCACCGGTCAGCGAGCGAAAGGTCATGAAGCACTTGATGGTGGGGAGGCCGGCAGCAACGACCTCGGGGATCTCTTCCAGGACTTCTGCTGTGACCTGGTTGATGATGGGGTGAACGTTCCAGTCGATGACAGCCTGGCCCCGGGCCTGCTCTTTTTTCACGTCCAAGACTGCCAGCAAGGGCTTCCCGTGGATTTGATCAGCGAAGTCCACGATGGTCGTGGTCCCGCCGTAGGCCGCGGCCCGGCCGCCGGTGAAATAGTCATGGACCCCGTTTTGGCCCTTGTTCGTTTCGTTGAAGTGTACATGGGGATCAATGGCGCCAGGGAGAACCAATAGCCCGGTCGCATCAATCACCTCATCGGCCAGGCCGGCAGCCACATCGCCCACAGCCTCGATTTTTTCTCCGCTGATGAGCAAATCCCCCTCGGCCACCGTTTGGCCGTCCACAACGGTCCCACCGCGGATCAAACAGGTCTTTTCGGTCATGCCGGTCCCCCGAGTTGCGTGTAGGGTTTTCGACAACCTGGCCATCTCCCATTGGATCGACAAGAAGCTCGGCAGCACCCTTGGCATTAGAGTGAAGGAAGTCTTCCCTGGCATCCATCTCAGCCCGTACTATATCGACCACTCCCTCTTACAAGGCTTCGATCCCGTGAAAAGAAACCAGATCTCGACTGTGCCAATCCTTCTCGCCCTGAGTCTCATTGGTTCCGGGGGATGTGATCAGAACCGGGACCTCGTGAGAGCAGAACAAGAGTATGAGCAGCTGGCGACTGAATACATCGAAGCCTGGACGGGATTCTACCCGACCTCGGCGGTTCGCTTGGGCCTGGATCAGCACCTTGCCGAAGCGGAAGCCCGGACCCGGGAAAGCGTGGAGGGTTGGATCGAGTTCAACGAACTGGTCCTGAGCCGGATCGCTGCCGCACCCTCGAGCCTCTCCATCGACCTACGTATCGACCTCCGCCTTCTCAAGAGCCAGGTAAGCTCAGAGTTGTCGGAATGGGCGGCCGAGCAGCCCCATATCTACTCCCCATCCATGTATTCAGGCGTTCTCAGAGGACTGGTAAACGTTCCCGCGACCATCAAGAGGATCGGCGGAGCGGAGTTGGATCAGGCCATGGAGGGCCGGATTATGGCCATCCCAGCGGTTGTTGATGCCATGGAAACCCAGCTCCAGAGTGGCCCCGAAAGCGAGGTAGGTCGGTCCATTGGGGCCCTTCGGGGTCTTCTCCCGGTCCTGGAAACCCTCCCGGACCGGTTCCCAGGACTCGCGGCTCATGTGGGTCCCGCCGCAGATGCCGTCCGTTCGTCTATCTCCTTCCTCGAAAACGAGGTCGAGTTCGTGCCGGAAGAAACGGACTTTCCGTTGGGACGGGATCGGTATGCTGAGGAGCTTCAACGTTACTACGACATGGAGATCACTCCCGAGGATGTAGCCGATCGGGCCCTGAGGGAGATCGATACGGTTCGGCAGCTTATCGCCGAAACTTCAGAGCAATACTGGGCAGAAGCACACGCCGGGGAACCGATGCCGAGAGATGAGGTTGAGTTGGTGGGCCTGGTCTCCCGAGACATGGAGAAGAATCGGCCTTCAACGGAGCAGGAAGCCCTGGAGGCTTTTAGTCGGTTCGCGGAGGAGGCCGAGGCCTTCGTTCAGGACGTTGGCATCGCCACGCTGCCCGCAGATCGGACGCTCGAGATTGTCCTGACTCCGGAGAGCGCCGGCCCAGCCCAGCGAATCGGTTTCGTCGACTCGGCCCCACCCTTCGATCCGGACCCCATGACACTTCTTAGCCTGCCGACCATCCCGGACACGTACCCGTCGAGGGAGAAGGAGGACTTTTACCGGTCCTTCAACAATCACTTCAACAAATTCATCATTATCCACGAACTATTCCCCGGGCACTACATGCAACTCAAAATCGCATCGGGGAACCCACGCCTGATACGGACCTTCTTCCCCTATGAGCCCTACGTCGAAGGGTGGGCGACGCTGGTCGAGAAGATCGCCCTGGACGCAGGATGGGACGACTTCAACAAGCTCACTTACCTTGCCCACCTCAGGAAGAGGCTGGAAAACGCCAACCGGGCGTACACCAGCGTTCAGGTCCACTGCAACGGGTGGACGGAAGAACAGGTCAGCCGCTTTTCTGAAGAACAAGCGCTGCTGGCCCCCCAGTTCGCCAAGAGTCTCTGGGGCCGTCTGGAGCGAGGCCCCATGCAGATGACCAGTTACTTCATGGGAAAAGACATGTTTGTCGGTCTCTTGGAGGTGGAGCAGGACCGACTGGGGGAAGATTTCGAGGTGCGGGCGTTCACCGACGCGATCCTTAATGCCGGCGCCGTTCCCGTGGACATGCTTTCCCCTCTCCTTGTGGCGGCCGCGTCCAATCGATAAGGGGAGCCGGATCGTGGCTCTGCGTGCCTCCGGAGCTTAAACTTCGTCGGAAATGAAACGACTTTCTGTCACCAGTCTGTTCCTGTCTTCAGCCGTGCTCGGCATGACCGTGCAAGCCTGCGGAGGGCCCTCCCACGCCCCGGTCCTCGACCCCCTGGAGATCTTGGAGAGTTTCGACTGGTGGGATAACCGGGACTGGGATTGGTATGCAGAGAATATCCCGTTTTTCGATTCCCCAGATGAGGAATTGAATGCCACCTACTACTACCGTTGGGAAGTCCTCACCAAACATCTGACCTATGGCTCCCCCGAAACG
>JBDHMC010000041.1:0-10259 GCA_039656355.1 Gemmatimonadota bacterium
CAGTATCCGCATTGGGGCGTCTGTTCAGCCAGCCAGGCTCTCTGGAGGGGATGGTCCCCATCTTCAGAGAGACCCTCGATGGTGGTGACCTCCCGATCCCCAACACTCTCCACAGGCGTCGCGCAGGAGCGAATGGGCTCACCGTCCAGGAGAACCGTACAAGATCCGCAGAAGGCGATACCGCAGGAGTACTTGGTGCCGGTGAGACCCAGGTGGTCCCGGAGTGCCCACAGAAGGGGCATTTCCGGGGCTACGTCAACGGACCTCTGCTCTCCGTTTATCCGGAGATTGAAGACGGCCATAACGCGCATCCTCCGTTGTGGTTGGCAAGCTCAGGGACAAAATGGGGGCTTGGACTCCGGGGCGCGAGTCTTCTCCCTGGCAAGGGCCGGCTCACCCGATGGTGTCGTGGCGCTCCGCTCGGGCTTTGGCAGCATCCGCTGCATCCAGTGCCTTCCCAACTGCACCTGCGCCGGGCACAGGAAGGGTGGAAATGATGCTGTCTTTTTGCCTTCTGGTCAGAGTGTCTTGGGCCGCTTGATCTTCTCCGCCGCCGCCACTGCAGTTGGCGCCCCCAAGCGACAGCACTCCGATTAAGGCGATCCCGATGAAACCTCTTCCGATCCCTGGGCCGGACCCAGGACTGTGGTTTTTGGAACGCATACCTCTCCCTTTCCCAGGAGTCACGACGTGCGGGTCCTAAGCATCCAGTTCAGGAGTGAAGCCCACAGCCTGAACCGCTCCCATGAGCGCATAGGTGTCGATCTCACCATGGTGTGAGATCTGCGCAACTTTGGTTTCCAGGGAAACCTGGACGGATTCGACTCCATCCACCCTTTCCAAAGCTCCCTGGACGGTGGCTACGCAATGTCCGCATGACATATCAGGCACTCTCATTATCGTCTCGCTCATTCCCATCCCCTCCATCGTGCTATAGGTCATCCATCGGGCCCTGGACCTTCAAGATAATGAGCCACAGATGGAACCACTCCAGGTTTCAGTCAAGCGGGTCCTGTCCTAGGTCGGGATCCCATTGCGGGCGGCGAAAAGCATCGCATCGATGAAACGGTCCAGTTCTTCGAGGTGGGTGTACACACTCGCCGTCACACGCAAACCCTCGAACTGAGCATGCTTGATGGCAACGGAGATAATCTGGTGTTCCTGCCAGAGCCAAGTGTTCAGAGCTCCGGAATCGATCCCCTCCAGTTGGATGTTTCCGATTCCACAGGAGAATTCCGGTAGCTGGCTGGTGTTGAGCCGGAACCTGTCGTGCTCCAGGAGGGCGTTGGCCCAATAATCCCGAAGGAACCGAAGGCGGGCCTCCTTCCTTTGGCTTCCGAGGCCCTGGTGGAAGGTCAACGCCTCTCCGATCGCCAGGTAATTGGCTGCGGGGTGGGTCCCGATCTCCTCGTACTTGCGGATGTCATCGTCCATGCGTTCCGGCGCAGCCATCAGGGGCCAGAGTCCAGGGATCTTGTCCTTCTTTACGTAAAGCAGTCCGGTGCCATGGGGGGCAAAAAGCCATTTGTGAAGGCTGGTGGCGTAGTAATCACACCCCAGGTCCGAGAGCTTGAAGTCGAAATGGGCCAGTCCGTGGGCACCGTCGACGATTACAGGAACTCCGCGGCGCCGCCCCAGCTCCGACAACTCGCGAACCGGGAAGATCTGGCCGGTAAGGTTGATGGTGTGGCAGATGAGGATCATTCGAGTACGATCCGTGATGGCCTCATCGAACAGCCGAACGATCTCAGCCGGATCTTCTGATGGAACCGGGACTTCAATCTGTTTGAGGATCACACCCTCCCGGCGTTCTCTCTGCCGGAACGTGGTGATCATCCGCCCGTAATCCTGGGTGGTTGTGAGGACTTCGTCCCCCCGCTGAAGGTCCATTCCGAACTGGAGCGTCTGGAGACCCTCGGAGGCGTTTCGCACGAAGGCGATCTCTTCAGGATCCACCCCCCACTCCCGGGCCATCCGCTGCCGGACACCCTCCCGCTTGGGCTCCTGGATCTGCCACATGTAGTAGGTAGGGGCCTTGTTCGAGAGGTCCAGGTGCTTTTTCATGGCGTCCTGGACAAAGGCCGGGGACGGACTTACTCCGCCATTGTTCAGGTTGACCAAGGTTCGGTCCACGGTGAACGCCCTCTGGACCTCGGCCCAGAACATCTCATCGGAGGCGACTTCTTGCGGAGTGCCGGGATGGGATGCCAACTCAGCAGCGAGGGCCGGACCGTTCTTTCGCAGGACTGCCGGGACTACCGGCACACCGGCCATAGCCGCGGCGGCGGGAAGACTTATTGCGCCCAGGAACTGGCGTCGGCTCTGCATGGATCCTCCTCGGCTCTTTGTTGAAGGGGCCACCCTGGCACTCCGCCTGGCTCAGGAAGACGGAGGCCGTAGGTCAGAGAATAGACCACCCGACCCCTGGTGTCACGTGGACCGACGGGCTCTCTTGAATGCAACATCCGGGGGCCCCACGGTGTCTTTAATGGTGTCTTTATGAGTGTCGGCTTTTTGTTGGTGGGGAAAATCCGGCCCCGGGAGAAGAGGCCCCCGACGTGGAACTTCCTCTTTCAGGACCGAAAACTATAAACGGTAATGAAACTTCTCACTTACAAACCCAGTCTCTTGATCGGCGCCCTCCTCCTTTCCTTGGTTCCCGCATCGCTGAACTCCCAGATTCCGGACTCCACCCAGGTTGACACCTCTCGGGTGCCCGTTTTCGAACTCCGGGGCCTGACCATCATGGTGCCTCGGCCCGTATCCACCACGGGCGGCGCCAGTGCCATTGAGGTGACCCTGGATTCCATGGTGATGCGACCGGCCCCAACTCTTGAGCAGGTTCTGAGGGAGATGCCCCTCATCCAGATCCGGCGGAATTCAAGAGGAGAAGCCCAACCGGCTCTCCGGGGGGGCAAAGACCGGCAGATCGCGGTCATTATGGACGGCGTCCCTCTGACTCTGGGCTGGGACGCACGGACAGACCTCTCCGTCATTCCTCTGACCTCTGCTCAAAAGATCAGTCTCATCCGAGGGTTATCTTCCGTCCTCCACGGACCCAATGTCCTATCGGGAGTGGTGGAAGTAGATGTTGCCCGAGGCGCTGCCCGACAAGCCGCTCCAAGGCCCTTCCAAGTCGATTTCGGGTTGGATCACACGGGTGGTCGAAGCATGGGGGTTGCAGGGGGGAAACTCCTGGAAACCTCTCAAGGGCAATGGGTCCTGAGAGGAGGGGCGGGACATCAGACACGAGAGGGGTTCGTGCTCTCGGACAAGGCCGAGGAGGATGAAGGCCTGGACCCGGCCTTACTAACCGGCCACGACAACCTTCGCCTGAACACCGATGCGACCCGGTATGACGGTTTCTTATCGGCCCGGTATCGGTCTGATGAGGGTGTTTGGATGAGCCTGAGCTCATCCGGATTCACCGAAGAGCGGGGGATTGCTCCGGAAGCCCATGTCCAGGACCCTCGTCTCTGGCGGTACCCGAAGCAAAACCGCCTGATCTCGGCCCTGTCCGGGGGTACCGGTCAGAGGGCCACGCCCTGGGGGGAAGGTGACCTTGAAGCCAGCCTCGGGCTGGACCTGGGTTCAACTGAAATCGATCAGTTCGCCACCGAAAGCTACCAAGAGGTCACCGGTGGGGAGACCTCGGACGATCTAACCTTCACAGCTCGTATCCTGGGTGATCACTCGATGGGGGCCCAGGGGGAGCTTCGAGGAGCCTTCACCTACGCAGACGTAAATCATGATGAGGTTCTGGGGGGTGAAGAGAGGAACAGCTACCGACAACGTCTCTGGAGCCTCGGTACGGAGGCGGAGTGGAGGTTCGGAGATGCCCCGACTCTTCTCGGTTCTCAGGGAACGCGACTGACACTGGGCCTTGCCATCGACGGCGCCGACACACCCGAATCGGGCGACAAACCCTCCCTCGGCACCCTTTGGGACTGGGGCGGGCGGTTGGGGTTCACCACACTGGCGGGGATGGAGGGCCTTCTCCTCCACGGGGCCGTAAGTCGCCGAACCAGGTTCCCGGCCCTTCGGGAGCTCTATTCGGGAGCTCTGGGCCGGTTTGTTCCCAACCCCGATCTGCGACCAGAGGTGCTTGCTGGAGGGGAGATGGGGTTCACCTTCACCGGCACCTGGATCCAGCTCCAAGCAGTGGGCTTCTATCAGACCCTCGCCGACGGAATCGTGAGGACCTCTGTTTCCATGCCGGAAGGGAAGAAGTACAAGAGAATCAACCAGGACAAGGTCCGGAGCAAAGGGCTCGAACTCCTGGCCTCTGGCAACCTCGGGTCCCTGGGGTGGAGCGGCGATCTGAGCCTCCAGAGATCCCGGGGGATCACTCCCGATGGGGATGAGGTCAAGCTCGAGTACGAGCCGGCGGTGGCAGGGAAGTTTTCGACTTTCCTCGGTCTTCCGTTTGGATTGGAGGGTGCTGCCACCGGCCGCTTCATGGGCGAACAGTACTGTGAGAATCCAGAACTGGGTGGCCTCGAGTCCTTCGGGAGCAGCCAACATTTGGATCTGAGCCTACGGCGGGTCTTCGGGCTCAAGGGCCGTTTGCTGGGGCGAGCCGAGGCCGTCTTGAACCTGGACAACGCCACGGACGCCATGGTTTTGGATCAGTGTGGTCTCCCCCAGCCAGGGCGCACTCTTCGGATCCAGCTCCGCATCTGGTAGCGGACTCCCAAGCCCCACCCCGTTTGATCGCTGGAGTAGAGGCGCTACCTTTTCGGAAAGGCCGTTGAGAAGACCGTTTTCCCCCCAACCCATATCCCGATGATTCGAATCACCTTTCTCGGCACCGCCGCTTCCCGTCCTACTGTGGGCCGGAATGTGAGCGGTCTCTCCGTGCAGAGAGAGGGTGATCTGATGCTCTTCGACTGCGGAGAGGGAACCCAAAGGCAGATGATGCGCTTTGGCACGGGGTTTGGTATTCAAGCCATCTTTGTTTCCCACCTCCATGCAGACCACTTCTTGGGTATCATCGGCCTGCTGCGTACTCTGGCCCTTCAGGGGCGAGAGGAGGCCCTGCACCTCTATGGACCTCCCGGGGCGGAGGAAGTCCTCCAAGCTGCGATTCACCTCGGGGTGGAACGGATTCCATATCCCGTTCCTATACGAGAGCTCGGTCCCGGCGATTCCATCCCGTTTCAGGAGTACGACGTGGTACCGTTCTCCGTCAGACACGGCACCTCGGCTTTGGGATACGCCCTGAAGGAGCATCCGCGCCTCGGGCGCTTCGATGTGGACCGGGCTCGGGCCCTGGGGATTCCAGAGGGACAACTCTTCGGCCGTCTACATCGAGGTGAGTCCGTGGAGGTCGGGGACCGCGTCATCCTTCCCGAGGATGTGGTGGGGGACCCTCGTCCGGGTCGTTTGGTCGTTTACACAGGAGATACGCGGCCCTCGCCTGTCACGGTCGAAGTAGCCGAAGGAGCGGACCTCCTAATCCACGAGGCAACGTTCCTGGAAGAGGAAGCCCAGCGTGCCCAAGAGACCTACCATTCCACTGCGAAGGGCGCCGCTCTCGTAGCCCGGGAAGCCGAAGTTAAGCGTCTTCTACTTACGCACGTTTCGGCCCGGTATTCGGAGGACTCCAGACCTCTGGCCGAGGAGGCCCGCGAGGTCTTTCCGGAGACTACAGTGGCCCAGGACGGGATGAGCATCGAGCTCGGGTACCGACAGGACCCGGAAAACAGGGAAGAGGATAACCCACCCTCAAACCTGGAGACAGGGGATGGCTGATTGGTGTGAGGGGGACTCATGGAGTTGAGGGTCCCTGGGGATAAGTCCATTTCTCAGCGGGCACTGATTCTCTCCGCATTGGCGGAGGGGAAGAGCAGGCTTCGGGGCCTTCTCTCCGGAGGGGATCCGGCCTCTACCGCAAACGCGCTCCGCGGGCTCGGTGTCCCAATCCCAACTCTGGACCCCAGTGGCGCGGAAATGACCTTCACTGGGTTAGGCCTCCGCGGTTTCCACACCCCCCTCGGTCCTCTGGACGTGAAGAACAGTGGCACCGGAGCTCGCCTTCTTCTAGGTGTTCTTGCGGGACAACCCCTGGAGGCCGTGGTGACAGGGGACGATTCCCTGCGGAACCGGCCCATGGCCAGAGTCACTGACCCTCTCACTGCCATGGGAGCTCATTTCGAGGCCTTGGCGGTAGAAGGACGCCTCCCCATCAGAGTCCGGGGCGGGTCGTTGAGAGATTTCTCCTACCACCTCCCAGTGGCCAGCGCCCAACTCAAGAGTGCCCTCCTTTTTGCCGGACTTGTCGGGGGTGCCGAGGTACAACTCGTTGAGCCGGGACGGTCCAGGGATCACACGGAAAGGGTCCTCGCCAGCATGGGGGTTTCCGTGACCTCCGGGACCCGGGAGGGGGGATGGGGTGTGGCTCTTTCCAATCCCCCTTCGGCCCTTCCACCCTTGGACCTGGATATCCCGGGAGATTTTTCCTCAGCGGCCTTTTTTCTCCTCCTCGGGATCCTGAGAGGAGGGAAGGAGCCTCTGGTGATCAAGTCCGTGGGCTTGAACCAGACACGAACCGGCCTTCTTCCTGTTCTCGAGCGTATGAACGCCAGAATCGTGGTGGAGAGATCGTCGGGAGTGGATGGTGGTGAGCCCACGGGGGACCTGGTCGTCTATCCGTCTGAGTTGGTAGGGTGCCAGGTTGGGGGAGATGAGATTCCCGGGCTTATCGACGAAGTTCCAATCCTTGCCATTGGAGCCGCTTGTGCCCGGGGAGCGACCCAGATTACAGGAGCTCGGGAGTTGCGGGTAAAAGAGACCGATCGAATTCAGGCGGTGGTGAACAACTTGAAAGCTCTGGGTGTGGATGCGGAGGAACTGGAGGATGGCCTGGAGATCGAGGGAACGGACCGACCTCTCCAGGGACGGGTCCAAAGCTACGGGGATCACCGAATCGGCATGGCATTCGGTGTCCTGGGCGCCCTGCCCGGGAATGAGATCCACGTTGACGGAGGCGAGGTGGCGAGGGTCAGTTTCCCGGGGTTTTGGGAGCTCTTGGCCAGGGCAAGGGGCGGTTCAGGTACTGGAGGGAAGACCTAATGAAACGGCCCCCTGTCATCACCCTGGACGGTCCGGCCGGCTCGGGGAAGTCCACTACCGCCAGGGAAGTGGCCCGACGCCTAGGCTACCGGCACCTTGATTCGGGAGCCCTTTATCGTGCCCTGACCTTTG
Organism: Gemmatimonadota bacterium; assembly: GCA_039656355.1. Lineage (GTDB taxonomy): Bacteria > Gemmatimonadota > Gemmatimonadetes > Longimicrobiales > Gaopeijiaceae > JABDNZ01. The sequence continues at coordinate 7,207 of JBDHMC010000041.1, forward strand.
CTCTCCTATCAGCCGGCGTAGGCGTAGAAGAGGAAGAGTGGCCTTTCCTCCCCCAGGAGGCTTTCGATCAGTACCACATCTGGCTCCGCCCGGCTGGACCCCGGTTTCAGGTCCTATTGGGGGACCAGGTTCTTGAGGAAGAGCTGAGAACCCCGGAAGTAACGGCAAGGGTTTCCCCCCTCTCGGCCCTTCCGGCGGTCAGGGCCTGGCTTTTGGAGGCTCAGCAACGAGCCGGACGAGACGGGGCCCTGGTGGCTGACGGGAGGGACATGGGGACCGTTGTCTTTCCAGATGCCGAGGTAAAAATCTTTCTCACCGCCAACCTGGAAGAGCGGGCCTTTCGGCGTTTTCTCGAGCGCGAAGGCCAACAGCCCTCCAAGGTGGAAGTGGAAAAAGAGGCCAGGAAGATCCGGGAACGTGACGAGCGAGACTCCGGCCGCGCTGTGGCCCCCCTGAGAAAAGCTGAAGGAGCCGTCGAAGTGGACACCACCAACTTGAGTTTTGATGCCCAGGTGGAGGTCATCCTAAACCACGTAAAAGTCTTGACTGAAGGGTAGGCCTCCGGTAGGATAAAGAGCTATTCTCCAGGCGGTATCTGGCTTTTATTTTGAACCAGCAAGAGTATGAGTTTACCGAAGGGCCGTCGAGGGCTGCCTCGGGCCTTTCTTCATTTTAACCCGGTCTCAGATTTCGAGCCGGCAAGAAAGGTGTCCAGGAGCGGAAAGCTCCCGGAGAGAAACCGACCAATGAGCGAATCCACGAAGGACGAAGCCCTCACCCCCAACCCCGATGCCGAGTCTCAAGACACGGGCGCGGTTGAAACCCCCTCCACCGAAGCTCCTCCCGAAGAGGTAACGGAGTCCGAAGCTGCCCCAGAGGCTGCAACGACCCCGGAACCCGATGAGGTGCCGGCCGCCCCAACGGTGCCCGATGAAGTGCTAGCCACTTCACCGGAACCCACTGAGGAAACGGCCGCCCCAACGGAGCCCGATGAGGTGCTAGCCACTCCGCCGGAAGCCACTGAGGAAACGGCCGCCCCAACGGAGCCCGATGAGGAACCAGCAGCCTCAACGGAGCCGGCCGAAGAGCCCGAGGTGGTTCCGACTGAACCCATCGTAGAGGCTGTCGATCGGACTCCGGCGGCTCTGGATCCGAAGGCGTCATCCCCCTCAGCCATGGGAGATCTCTACTCCGATCCCTACGGCGAAGAGGAGTTCGACCTTTCGAGGGACGATTTCGAAGCCATCCTCTCCCAGCATCAAGATGCATTCGGGGAGGTCAAGGAAGGGGAGATCGTCAGAGCCAAGGTGCTTCGGGTCACGGACTCTACCGTCATCCTGGACTTTGGGTTCAAGAGCGAGGGGTCCGTCGCCAGAGACGAGTTCAAGGCGACCGACTCCATCGAGGTGGGGGAGCAGGTGGAGGTTCTCCTGGAAAGCTTGGAAAACGAAGAAGGCGTGGTCGTCCTTTCCAAGAAGAAGGCGGACTTCCTGAGGGTTTGGGAGAAGATCAAGGAAGCCCACGAAGCCGACGTCCCAGTGGAAGGCACCCTGGTCAGGAAGATCAAGGGAGGGGTCACCGTGGACATCATGGGGGTGGACGCGTTCCTCCCCGGGTCCCAAATCGCCCTCCGACGGGTTCCGAATATCGAGGACCTCCTGGGCCAGCAGTACGACTTCAAGATCATCAAGCTGAACAAGCGGCGGCGGAATATCGTGGTCTCACGCCGGGTGATTCTGGAGGGGGAGCGGGAGAAGAAGCGCGCCACGCTGGTGAAGGAACTTCTCCTGGGCCAGGTCCGGGAAGGGGTGGTCAAAAATATCACCGACTTCGGTGCATTCATCGACCTGGGTGGTCTCGACGGCCTCCTTCACATCACCGACATGTCCTGGGGCCGGGTCGGTCATCCGTCTGAAGTCGTGGATATCGGTGCCAATCTGGACGTGAAGGTCCTTGATGTGGACTGGAACCGGGAGCGGATCTCCCTTGGATTGAAGCAGCTTCTGCCTTACCCCTGGACGGAAATCGATAAGAAGTACCCCGTCGGCGTTCGGGTCGTGGGCAAGGTCGTATCCATCACCAACTACGGCGCGTTCGTCGAGTTGGAGAAGGGTGTTGAGGGACTGGTTCACATCTCCGAAATGTCCTGGACGCGAAACGTTCGCCATCCTTCCAAGCTTGTCTCCATTGGTGACGAGATTGAAGCCGTGGTTCTGAAGGTGGACACAAAAGACGAGAAGATCTCGCTGGGAATGAAGCAGATCGAGGAGGACCCATGGTTGGCCCTCCCGATGAAGTATCCCACGGGTACCAAGCTCGACGGAACGGTTCGCAACCTCACCTCCTTCGGCGCCTTCGTCGAGATCGAGCCCGGCATCGATGGGCTGGTCCATGTCTCGGACATGAGCTGGACAAAGCGGGTCGAACACCCCTCCGAGGTTCTTCAGAAGGGTGAAGAAGTCCAGGTCTTAGTCTTGGACGTAGACGCTGAGAACAAGCGGATTTCTCTTGGTTTGAAGCAACTCCTGGACGATCCGTGGCCCACCATCACTGAGCGTTTTGCCCCTGGGGTTGAGTCGCCAGGGTCGGTTACTCGGGTTCAAGACAAGGGTATCGTCGTGGACCTAGGAGATGATATCGAGGGCTTCGTTCCAGGATCTCACGCCTCTATCGAAAATCCAGATGAGCTCGAGTTGTATTATGAAGCGGGGGACCCGGTTGAACTGAAGGTGATGGAGTCCGACGCAGCCAACCGCCGAATCGTGCTGGAGATCACTTCCACTCCCGAGCTCAAGCCACCTAAGCCGGAGCCCGAAGAAGAGGAAATCCCAGAGGGCGAAGGGGAAGAAGAAACCACCTCCGAGGCTGAGGTGGAGGAAGCTCCTGCCGAGGAGGAGGCTCCCGAGGCTGAAGCGGAAGAAGCTCCTGCCGAGGAGAAAGCTCCCGAGGCTGAAGCGGAAGAAGTTCCTGCCGAGGAGGAAGCTCACGAGGCTGAGGCGGAAGAAGTTCCTGCCGAGGAGGAAGCTCCCGAGGCTGAGGCGGAAGAAGCCCCT
>JBDHMC010000042.1:0-12093 GCA_039656355.1 Gemmatimonadota bacterium
GGTTTCCTCTCTGTGTACTATCGACTGGCCGTGGTTCCCGTCTCCCTCCACACCCTTCTGGCCGCCACGCTGGTCACCCTACTCGTGGCCCTCGCCACTCTTACGTGGGCGCCGGGACCAGACTCACGAGGGGACGGGATGATGTCGGAAGCCCGAGAGGAAAGAATGACATGACCCGCGAGGGCTCGAACCGGGAGATGGAATGACCGCTGAAGCGCTTGGGAACCTCCTGGCCCCCGTGAATGCTGGTTTGAACCTCACCAGCACGGTCTGCCTGATCCTCGGTTATGGGTTTATCAGAAGAAAAAAGACCCTCCTTCACAGGCGGGCCATGCTCGGGGCGGTTACGGCATCCTCCTGCTTCCTCGTGCTTTATGTCCTTCGGTACTCCCTGACCGGTACCCACCGATTCGCCGGGGAAGGGTTAGCGAAATCGGTGTATCTTGCTCTTCTATTTTCTCACATGATACTGGCCGTGGTGGCTGTCCCTCTGGTATTGGGCCTTCTCTACCTCGCTTTAAAGTCCCGTTTCCAATCTCACACCCGGCTGGCCCGGTGGACCTTCCCCATCTGGTTCTACGTGTCCGTTTCGGGCCTTCTCGTCTACTTCCTCCTATACCACGTGTACGGGTATGTCTAGAAGGCTGTTGCCAGAGGAAGCTGGATCTCCACCTCCGCACCCCCACCGGCCACGTTCCTGAGGAAAACCTCGCCGCCCTGACTGTTCACCGCCCGTCGTGCGTGGGGGAGGCCCAGACCCAAGCCATCCGGCGACGTGCTGTAGAACGGGTCCATTGCTTTCAGGAGGGAGTCAGCCGTGAATCCCGGCCCCTGATCCCGAAACCAGAGACTGGCCTTCCCGCCTTGAGCTCCCAAGGTCACCTCTACCGGCTTTCCCCCACCGAACTCCCCAGCATTATGAAGGATGAGGAAAATGGCATCCTTGAGGGGCTCCGCCTCCACTCGGACCCCGACAGGCTCCTCAGGAGACTGCACCTTCACCAAAACCGTGGACTGCCTCGCAAACTCCCTCGTCACCTCCTGAACCACATCCGCTAGGTTCCGGACTTCCGGCTCATGAGTTCCCGGCGGGTCCTCGAGGAAGAACTCCAAATCCTCAACGCCTGCCAAAGCCTCGTCGGCCCCATTTCGAAGCTCCCTCCCACTGCCCGCCAACCCAGCGAGAAGGGGAGATTCCACTCGATGTCTCAAATAAAGGGCGATCCGACCGAGAGCCCGTCTTGTCACATCGTCGCTATCCGGGTCCCGATGGGTCCATTCCCGGGAGAGAAGCCCCCGTATCTCCCGAATCTCAGGAGCCTCGTCAGGGGAGGTGCGGCTCGGATCAGGGAGGTTGCCGCCCCGGAGCCCCTGGACGAATGCCTCCAACTGGCCTTGAATCCGCGATCCTCCGCGTTTCGCCCCGATCCACCAACCCAATAATGCGCCCACCAAAACCCCCAGGCCCCAGATTCCCACTTCGGTCATGATTTTACTCGGGTTCAGGTTCAACACGCCGGCCATTCAGGCCGTCCACGGGAAGACGCCTACTCGAACAAGAGATCTTGGTGGACCTCCATCCAACGGGCAATAGCCGGGACGGTTGCCCGCCATGCCCTTTCCTCGATACCCTGAATCTACCTTCCAGTTTGGGAAGACCCGACGAAAGACAGAAACCCACCGACAGGAAACCCGAGAATGGACCCCATACCAGATCTTCAAAGCCTCCTCGATGAAAGTGGAGACCGGGACAATCCAGGACCCGAAGAGTTGAAGAAACTCATGGCGTCGGTCCGTTCCATCGCGGTTGTCGGAATCTCCAGAAATCCGGAAAAGCCGGCCCGCCGTGTGCCGGCCTACCTGGCCTCGAAGGGGTACGACGTGATTCCGGTTAACCCTTTCGTGGACGAGATCCTGGGGAAGAAGGCCAAGGACTCCCTGGAGGAAGTCTCCGAGCCCGTGGACATGGTCCTGGTGTTCCGTCTGCGCCTACGAGGTCCACAAGGCCTTGGATCCCACCTGACCGCCTGACGCCCGAAGCCGGAAGCACGGGGCGAATCACAAACCTGGTCCCTGGAAGCAGGAGCCTTGCTTTTTTAGTTCAAAGCTCAGCCCGAGGAGGCCAGGGCTTGGGCAACCCTCTCAGCGTGGCCCTTGGCTTTGACTTTCCTCCAGGCTTCCACCACCACACCCCCCTCGTCGATGACAAAAGTGCTCCGCTCTATCCCCCAGAACTTTCTCCCGTACATGGACTTTTCCTTCCAGACACCGTAGGCCTTAGCGACCCGGTGATCCTCATCGGAAAGGAGGGGAAAGTTGAGCTGGTATTTGTCTCGAAACTTCACATGGGTAGAAAGAGGGTCTGGAGACACGCCAAGAACCACGCCGCCCCGACCTTCGATAGCGGAATGGTTGTCTCGAAGATCACAGGCCTGAGTGGTACAGCCGGGAGTGTTGTCCTTTGGATAGAAGTAAAGGATGACCCTCTTCCCCCGATAACTCATCAGGGACACTTCCGATCCATCGTCCGCCCTGAGGGTGAAGTCCGGCGCCACGGCACCTTCCTGAACCATCGATTCCTCCGGTAGCAGGGGGGGTTATTCCGGTTCAGAGATTACCCACCGACAAAGGTCTTGTTTCCGGCCTTCGCAGGCTGTGTGACTAACCTCAATGGAGCGACCCAGACAGCCGCGGAGTATCGATTGTGCGAGACCCGTCACCAACGCACAGGCGTCCCCACCCGGGTCCATGTCGAGTAGGAAGTGTCCGCGAGCCTCGAGTGTGAATAGCCCGTGGGAGAAGCCACCGATGGGTCGACCAAATAAGGATTGAATCCGTCTTCTGGTTCGTCGGCGGGCCAGAGAATACAACGCCTTTTCCGGGTAGAGCCGTTGAAGGCCTTTCAGAGGTTTGGAATCCCCAACCAGTAACTGGCCGGCTTTCAAGAAAGCCCCCTCGGAATCCGGGCGGCGAAGAACCAGATGGAACAGGTCTTGAGCCTGTTGGTCCGTGATGCGTTCCCTCTTGCGGACCTGCTCCCTAAAAAGTCGAATCTGCTGATCGACCACTTCACTCAGTCCCAGTCGACGAGGCATCGTCTGAGTAGGATCTTCAGAGGCGAGGACCTCGGCGGGGAGGTCCAAAGCCCGAATCATCTCCAGGAGGGAAAGCCCGACAACGGAGGAGACCCGTCTTTTCCCAGCAGAACGGATTCCAGAGCCTTCGGCTTCCGGGGGAAGAGGCCGGTCAGGAACGTTTGAGTCGGGCACCAGCGAGAGTCCTTTTCATAGTCAGGGAAAGACAATGTCGGAATTCTCACGGGCTGGGGCAACGTGATCATCACAAATCGTACCCAAATGACAGTGACTCCAATCCCCCAGCGTACAATCTTTTAACTGGACAATGGGAGAAGTATTTCCCACAGGAATTGGATCGGTGGGGAGCGGTACGACGAGTTCTCGGTGGCCATGGGGGGGCTGGTTCGTGCCTCGAGATCGTCGGCCCTCCCCCCGTTCCTTTCCTTCCCTTCCGGCTTTGCCTCCTCGAAATATCCCCTCTTGCCATACCGTCGAAGCTGACATATTTTAACTTCAAAGTTCTTAACTCTTGAATAAGAGTTGAGGGAAAAGATGATCTCCGTGGCTGTCTGAACCCGGAAGGGAATCGAAATGTCCGTCAATGTGATGATGGAGCAGGATCAGTTAAGAGACCTCCGCCCCCTAACGGAGCTGGCGGACGAGGATCTCGTGACAGCTCATCTCGATGGCCGGCCAGGAGCCTTCCAACACCTTTACGACCGTTATCGAAATCGGTTGGTCCATTTCATCATCCGAAAGACCGGTGATGCCGATCGGGCACAGGACCTGGTCCAAGAGGCGTTCATCCGGGTCACACGCCACCTCCATCGCTTCGATACGACGAAGAAGTTTTCCACCTGGGTCTACACCATCGCCAGCAACCTGTCCAAGAACGAGCTTCGAAATAGGTCTCGGAGCCCTCTGATCCTCTTCCAGAAACTCGAAAACAGTTGGGATGACGACCACCGGCCCCTTCAATTCGAGGACTCTCGGATGCGGCCGGACGATCTTTACCGGAAGCGGTACCTACGACGGATTGTTGAGGAAACGGTGCAGGAACTGCCGGAACACCACCGCCTGGTTTTCCGCCTCAGGGAGCTGGAGGGAAAGAGCTATGAGGAAATCGCGGAGATTACGGGGGTGAACCTGGGGACGGTCAAAAGCCGCTTGCACCGGGCACGGAACTCCTTCGCCCAGCGGATCGAGCCGCTTCTGAACTAGGGCTTCCCTCTTTTCCGACCCTATTGCCTCGACGGCACAGCTTTCTCGAGGGACCTTGGACGCCATAGGCGTTCGAGGTCTCTTGCTTTGTGTAGGCAGGAACCCGTGCTACTTTCAGGGATCCCGGGCCCTCCCAGGGGTTCCGGACTCCATGACCCAGACGACAAGCCACGCGACCCATGTTCGAGAATCTTCGAAACGCCTTCCGCGAAGCCGTGGACAACTTCAACAAAGAGCTGAACCGGGATAACGTCCCGGACGTGGTGGATGGCCTCCTCCGGCAAATGCACGAAGAGGCCACCGACGCCAAAGCCCAGCTCCATACCCTGGAAGAACAGATCAAAAAGGCCATCCAGCTCTCGGAGCTGGAGGAAAAGGAAGCCAAGACCTGTCGACGCCGTGAGGAGATGGCCCGACGCATCGGCGACGAGGATACGGCCACGGTCGCCGCCGAGTACGCCGAAAAACACGAAAAACGGAATGAGATCCAGGCCCGAAAAGCCCTCGCCCTCCGGGAGGAGTTGGAGCTAAAGCGGAGTGAGGTCGAGGACATGCTGGTCAAACTGAAGGAGGCCAAGGTCAAGCGGGAATCTCTATCCGCCACATCAGGCCGGGCAGAGGCTCGGAACAGCCTGGGAGCTGCAGACGACCTCTTCAGCGAGCTGGATCGAATGGCTGAGAAGATCGAGGGTGAGGACCACCAAAGAATGGCGGAAGAGGATCTCCTCTCGGAGTTTGGCGACCTGGACTCCACCCCACCGCCACGGAGCTTCTCACCCGAAGAAGAGGCGGAAGCCCGCCTCAGGGAGTTGAAGCGGAGGATGGGCGAAGAGTAGAGAGCTCCCGAAAAAAGAGGAGCCCTGCACACTCGCCTGCCAGAAACAGAAGGGTCTCCCGGACCTTTCCCTCCCCGGTTACTTCCGGATTTCCACCACGGACCTGCAAGAACCATTGCCGCTCTTCGTCCTCCCCCAACAGAACCGCAACCTCTTGCTCCTTGGTGAAAACCAGCGTAGGAACCGAAGCCCCCTGGAGGAGGCGCAGGGCCTCCGGGGAACTGACGGTTCGGGCCGGATCCTGCTTCAGGTCCAGGATGAAGAGGGGGTGTGGTGCCTCCTCGGCTTCGAGCTTTGATAGCGAGACGATCCCGCCCCAGTTCCCACCCACCAAAAAGATGGCACGCCACAGGGGTAGGGCGAACCTGGATCGCTCATCTCCACCACCCCATACGGCAAAGGCTCCCTGTTCCTGCCTTTCAGGGGATTCACCCAAATACCGTCGTATGTCGATTACATGGTCGTCCGCCATGGCACCCTCCATCAACCTGTACCCTAGGGTTCATGCGGTATCCCCGTCAATCAGGCGCTTCGCTCAGGCTGGTTCCACGGAAACAAATCGGGTACATTTCCGGCCGTTCCCAGCCAGTGGACCCCACCAAATGGAATTCGATGGAGAACTGGATCGGTATCGGCGTCTGGATCGGCATGGGGAGCCTCATCGGCCTCGTCATGAAGACTCTCATCAAGCGACCTGAAGCGACTCCCGGTCATACCGGTCTCATTGTGATCCTGGGTGCTTTCGCAGCCGTCGTGGGAGGATTGCTGGGAGTGGGCCTTTTCGCCTTTTACGATCCCAGAGCATTGAGCGTGGGTGGATTGGTGGGAGCCGCCGTCCTCGCGGTCCTCTTCACTTCCATCTACCGTTGGGGCGTGAGAGGCCTCATTTAGCCCCAAAAAAAAGGACGACGACCCTTTCGGGCCGCCGCCTTTTTTTCGTCCCCCCACGGAGGCACCCCGTGGAGTTGGGGAAGGAGAGGTGACCAGCCCCTCCTGTTCGGATTACGCGCCGAACTCCGCGACCAATCCAATGTGGGTGGCTCCCATCCCAACCCATCCTCTTCCCTTGCACCCTCCTATGACGGTTCCAAACTGCAGATGGTTGCATCCCGTCATCCAACCCGGGTGAAGGGGAGCAAAGCCGGCTCCCTTTCTCCGGTTCTAAACATTACGTACCACATCGGAGAATGTTTCAGGTCGCCAAGCAGATTGTGAGCTTGAAGGACCCATCAACCATTAACTACATTACGCTTCCCGTTCTGGCCCTGTTATGGGTTCGCCTGCGGCTTTGAGAGGAAAGTCAGATGACCGACGTCACCGGGTACATCGATGGGATGATGAACCGTTTTCGGGAAGAGCTCGTGGAGTTCCTCCGCATCCCGTCCGTAAGCGCCCGAAGCGAGCACTCCGGTGACATCAAAAGAACCGCCGCCTGGGTGGCGGACAGGATGCTGGATGCCGGGCTCTCCGCTTCGGTCATGGAAACCCCCGGCCATCCTGTGGTCCTGGGTGAGTGGAGAGGGGCGGGCCCCGAAGCCCCAACCCTCCTCATATACGGTCACTACGATGTCCAGCCTCCTGAGCCCCTGGACGAATGGGAATCCCCAGCTTTCGAGCCCACTGTACGGGACGGGAACCTATTTGCACGAGGTGCTTCAGACGACAAAGGTCAACTCTTCCTCCATATCAAGGCCTTGGAGGCTCAGTTGAAGGGAACGGGAAGCCTTCCCGTGAACGTGGTCATGGTGGCGGAGGGGGAGGAGGAGATCGGGTCACCCAACCTCGTCCCCTTTGTGGAAACTCATCGTGAACGGCTTGCATGCGACGCCGTCGTCATCTCCGATTCCTCCATGTTCGCCCAAGGGCTTCCGTCCCTTCTCTTCTCCCTCCGTGGCCTGGCTTATTTTGAGATTCACGTTCGAGGGCCCGCCGGGGACCTCCATTCCGGAACTTACGGAGGAGCCGTCGTGAACCCCGGTAACATCCTGGCCAGGATTGTGGATTCCTTGAAGAATGAGGACGGGAGTGTGGCCGTTCCCGGATTCTACGATGACGTCATGGAGTGGGATGAAAAGACCCGGGAGGCCATTCGTTCCCTACCCTTCGACATGGCCGAGTTCATGGAAGAGGTGGGAGCGCCCGGTCTGAACGGCGAGGCGGGGTTCACGGTGCTCGAACGCCTCTGGATTCGCCCCACCTGCGATATCAACGGACTCCTCTGCGGATACACCGGCGAAGGGGCGAAAACCGTTCTTCCTGCTCAAGCCATGGCCAAGGTGAGCTTTCGGTTGGTCCCGAACCAGCATCCGGCCAAGGTCGGTGAACTCTTGAAGGCCCACATCGCTCAAATCGCTCCGCCGGAGGTGGATGTGAGCGTTGAGGAACTCCACGGGGGCCGGCCCTGGAAGGCAGAGTTGGAAGGAAGGTTCTTCGAGGCTGCTCGAACGGCCCTTCAAAAGGCTTTTGGAACGGCTCCGGTACTTACCGGAGAGGGCGGATCCATCCCGATCGTCGTGGATTTTCAGGAGATCCTGGAGGCTCCCGTACTCCTCATGGGCTTCGCACCCCCAGGTGCCAATATGCATGCCCCGAACGAGTGGATTCCCCTGGAAAACTTCGAAAAGGGGATCCGGGCAGTCGCCCAGTTTTATGCCGAGTTGGGCCGCTGATCTCACCGAGGCTGCTCCGTAACCCTTGGCCCACACCCCATGATTAGGGCAATCTCCTAGCTCTCCCCAGGGACCATTGGCCCCGCCCTGAGAAGGGCCCTAGCCTTGTTCAGGGTCTCCTCGAACTCCCGATGGGGATCGGAGTCTGCGACAATACCCGCCCCGGCCTGGACAAAGGCCCGAGACCCTGCGATCACCACAGTTCGAATGGTGATCGCAGCGTCCATGTTCATTCCCCCGAAGCTGAAATAACCCACAGCCCCAGCGTACGGACCTCGCTTCACCGGCTCCAACTCGTCGATGATCTCCATGGCCCGAATTTTTGGAGCCCCGGAGACGGTCCCGGCCGGGAAACAGGCCTTGAAAACGTCCATTGCCGAGAGGCCGTCTCTGAGCTCCCCTTCGACCTGACTCACCAAATGCATGACGTGGGAGTACCGCTCCACCACCAGAAGGTCCGGGATGCGGATCGATCCGAATTTAGCGATCCGACCTACATCATTTCGCCCCAAGTCCACCAACATCCGATGCTCGGCCAACTCCTTTTCATCCCGTTGGAGTTCCTCGGCCAGGGCTTGGTCCTCTTCCGGGGATTTCCCCCTGGGCCGGGTCCCGGCGATGGGCCGGACCGTGACCGTCCCCTCCTCCACCCTCACCAAAACCTCCGGAGAGGTCCCTACCAGGTTCAAGCCGTCCAACTCCAGGAAATAGAGATAGGGTGATGGATTGATGGTGCGGAGAACCCGATAGAGATCGAAAGGACGGCCTTGGAAGGGGATCCCCAGACGCTGGCTCAGCACCACCTGAAAAGCGTCACCCGCCCGGATATACTTCCTGATCCGCTCCACCCCTTCCTTAAAAGCACCTCTCGTCAGGCTACTCGAAAAGGGAGGGTCCTCCGCCGGCTCAGGTTGGACATCCAGGGGCGAAAGAGCAGGCTCTTCCTCCAGACGCTGAATCAACTCCTGAGCCCGCCGGCCGCCCTCTTCGTATCTGGTCCGAAGCTCATCCTCGGCTAGGCCCGGGTCGACAGGAACGGCGGCCACGGCCATTCCCCTTCCCAGAAGGTTGTCGATCACCAGGACAAGGTCTGTGAAAAGAAACAACCCATCGGGCAAATCCAGGTCATCGGGAGGGACCTTGGGAAGTCGCTCGATGTGTCTCACTACATCGTATCCGAAGAAACCCACCGCCCCCCCCCAAAACCGGGGGAGCCCCTGGACCCTGGCCGGCTTCCTGGCTCTGAGGCGCTCATCAAGATCTTCCAGGGGATCGGAGGTTTCCACCCCTCTCCACCCGGTTTCCGGATGCCAGAGGCTTACCTTCCCGCCTTTCAGACGCCAGGCTTCCCGAGGTTGGCTTCCCAAGAAGGAGTAACGGGCCCATTGTTCTCCCCCGACCACCGATTCCAGAAGGAATCCGAAGGGGGGACGGTAGAGTTTTCCGTAGGCCGTGACCGCGGTATCGGTATCAAAGAGAAACTCCCGCCATACCGGGACAACCCCCGCATCACGGGAAAGCGTCAGGAACTCAGGGAAGGAAGGAAAGAGTTGCATGAACCGGACGGTTGCGGGAACGACTCCGCATCACCTCTTGGAGGAATCCTGCCGACGGGAGAAAGATTGAATGTCCCCGGGTACTGATCATACGTCAACCGCCATTCTGGCCGTGGATACAGGAGGTACATTCACCGACCTCCTCCTTCTGGCTGATGGTGCCTTGGCGACTCTGAAGGTTCCGTCAACACCCGGGGACCCGGCAGAGGCCGTTCTGGCCGGAGGGCGGCAGCTATTGGGGGACTCCACGCACTACCGACTGCTCCATGGATCCACCGTGGCTACCAACGGCCTCCTTGAGAGAAAAGGTGCCCGCGTGGTCCTGGTGACCAATCGGGGCTTCGAGGACGTGGTGGAGATCGGCCGTCAGAATCGGCCCCAATTGTACGCCCTGGTCGGTCATCGCCCCCCACCATTGGTCGCCCGAGATGACCGGGTTGGGATCGGTGGGCGGGTTGGCCCGGATGGAGAGGAGATCGAACCCCTCGACGCCCAAGAGCTGGCCGCATTGAAGACCCGGGTGGCAGAGGCGGATGCGCTGGCGGTGGTCCTCCTCCACTCGTATGCCAACCCCGACCATGAGGAGGCCGTAGCAGCAGCGTTGAAAGGACTGAACCTTCCACTTTCAGTTTCTTCCCGCCTCCTGCCGGAATACCGGGAATACGAGAGAACCTCGACGACAGTTGTGAACGCCTACGTCTCTCCCATCATGTCCCGGTATCTGGGAAGACTCGACCGGGAGAGCGGGGCCCATCCGGTCCACATCATGAGCTCGAGCGGAGGAGCTGTTCCTGTGGAGAGGGCGATCCGGGAGCCCGTCCATACGGTCCTCTCGGGCCCAGCCGGAGGGGTATTGGGCGCCCTGACCTGGGCGAAACGGTCCGGGTTCGAACAAATCATCACGTTCGACATGGGTGGCACATCAACGGACGTTTCCCTCTGTCCGGGAAGACCTCTCCACACCCGTGAGTTCGAGATCGGGGGACAGCCCGTGGCCGTCCCCGTCATCGATATCCACACCGTGGGAGCCGGCGGGGGATCATTGGCGAGGGTGGATCCCGGGGGCGCCCTCCGAGTGGGACCCGAGAGCGCAGGAGCCGACCCGGGTCCTGTTTCCTACGGCCAGGGAGGTCGCGAGCTCACCGTCACCGATGCCCATGTGTGGTTAAGGCGTCTCCCGGCCGAGGCCTTCCTGGGTGGAGAGGAAAGCTTGGACAGGAGTTTGATCGCCGGGCCTCTGGCGACGCTGGCGGGAAAACTAGGCAACACCACGGAGAATGCCGCAGAGGGGATTCTGGCGGTGGCGAACACAGCCATGGAAGGCGCACTTCGGGTCATCTCCGTGGAACGGGGTTTCGATCCTGCCGAGTTTGTCCTGGTCGCTTTCGGAGGGGCCGGCGCTCTCCATGTCGCGGAGCTTGTGGAACGCCTTGGCGCCAAGAAAGCTCTGGTCCCCCCGGACCCTGGACTTCTCTCTGCCTACGGAATGTTATCGGCCCCTCCGACTCGTGAAGTGGCCCGCACTCTGCTGGTTTCCTCTTCCGATCCTGACCGGGAGGCGCGTTTTGAGGAGGCGTTCATTCGACTGGAGTCCCAAGCCGTGGACGAAATGGTCGAGGAAGGGAACGACCCCACTTCCCTCACGGTCCGGCACTGGGTAGATGCCCGGTATCGGGGCCAGAGCTTCGAGCTACGGGTGCCCCGGGAGAACTGGGCCAAGGTTTTTCACGGAGCCCACAAAGATCGTTACGGCTACGCCCGTGACGGAACCCCAGTGGAGGCTGTTACCCTTCGGGCAGTTGCTGAAGCCCCGCCCCTTCCCATGTCTCCCACCCCCCTCCGAGGGGCGGAGGCCGCCCCCCTGGTGGAAATGGGTGAAGCCTTCTACGAGGGGAACGAGATCCGGGTTCAAAGAGTATGGCGAAAGGACCTCCTAAGGGGGCACATCCTGAAAGGTCCGGCCATCATCCTGGAGTACTCGTCGACGACGTGGCTTCCTCCTGCGTGGCACCTGGAGGTGGACATGTGGGGCAGCCTTCTTCTTTCGAAGGAGTAAGACATGGTGAATGTCGCCATGAACTCTGAGAATCAAAGCGGAGAAACACCGCCTTACGCATGGGCTCTCGCGGCCTCCATCGTCGTGGCCCTGCTCTACATCATCACCCTGGCCCCCACGACGGCTTTTTGGGATACAAGCGAGTACATCGCGACAGCCCACATCATGGGAATTCCCCACCCGCCTGGAAACCCGCTCTTTGTTGTCCTGGCCCGGGCGTGGGAAATTCTACTGGCACCTCTGGGGCTCTCGGTGGCGGTCAGAGTGAACCTCTTCTCCACCACCATGAGCGCGCTGGCCCACGGGTTCTGGTTCCTGATGGTTCACCAGATACTTCGTCATTTCACCGAAGACCGAGTGTTCCCCCTGGTGGGAGCGTTCGTCGCCGTGCTGGTTAGCGCCACTGCTTTCTCCGTTTGGAACCAGTCGAACGTAAACGAGAAGGTTTACACCGTTTCCCTATTCACCATCGCCCTGCTCTCTTGGCTGGCCTTTCACTGGAGAGCGAATCTGGGCAAGGGAAAGGACGACAATCTCCTCATTCTCATGGTGTTCATTCTGGCCCTGTCGGTGGGAAACCATCTCATGGCTTTCCTCGCGGCACCGGCCCTTGGACTCTTCATTCCGCTGGTCCACCCCCGGACCCTCCTAGATTGGAAACTCTACCTGGCCGCGGTG
>JBDHMC010000043.1:0-10820 GCA_039656355.1 Gemmatimonadota bacterium
AATACCACCTGACCCAGGAAGTAGAACACCGTCGCGATCACCAGCCCCCGACGAGGTTGAGCACGACGCCGATGCGCGCCATCTCGGGACAGGCGCGCTGTTTGAACGCGGTCAAACTCTATACATGCTGACGTGGTCCTCGGAGCTCCACCTGAAGACACATGTCCTATAACGTTCAGGGGTTGCCGGCGCGGCCTCCGTGCCGCGCTCTCCGAAGCGAACGGAGCGAGCGCAGGCGGCAACCGTTTTGTTAGGCGGAGTCGCGACCACTCAAACCCATGGAAAAAAAGAAAAAAAGCTATGGGATACTGTACCCCGGCGTTTGACCCTCTCCCGATGCAACTCCAACCGCAATCGGATACCCCCTCAAATACTCCGGTCGCCCTACCAGCATCGTCCTACAAGATGCATTATGGGGAGACCTTCCCCGCACCTTTCCCGCAGTCACGCTTGTTTCGCCAGCGGCCACTGTGGCCAACGCCGACAGCAGGAATTCCTGTTGGGGGGGCCCGCTCCTCCAGTCTCCCACGCATTAGGAACTCGGCGGCATTAGGTCCACCCTGAAGGGTCCGGCCGAGAAGCCGGATGGAGTCCCCTCCGCTCCACCTGTCCTCCCCGCCATGGAGGCGGAAAAGCCCGCATTTTCGACGATCCTTAAGGTGGCGCCCGATATGGCGAATGTGGCCTCCCGAGTCGAGCTCATAGCCAGGTCCACCACCAAGTGAAGGAAGGCCCATCGTGCAAACGGATCTTCAGGGATCTTCAGGCAATTCAATGGATGCCTCAGTGACGGGTACGGGGCTCTTGGTACTCTGTCTCCGTACCTCGAAAGTCCGCAGGTCAATGACATCCCCCGCCCCGGCCAGATTCACCCGCAACCCCGACGCGCGGTGCGGTTCTGTCCACTGAGCGGATCGGCTGTCAACCACGACCACGCCGGAGGCACCGACGACCACTGCTGAATCGCCATCGACCACGAGGGCCGTATTCTCATCGATGCCGAATCCGATCTGCGGTGAGTCCTCAAGGAGAACGGAGACTAGGAGCCGCCCGATCCGTCCGCGTGCCAGGAAGTGCTGGTCTAGCACCCCTGGCTCGAAGAAGCCCATGCCCTCGCGGATCTGAATGCCGTCACTGTCCCGGTCAGCCGCCAATCCGTTGGTCACGGCTTCGTCCGAACCCCCACCGGAGATCATTACGCGACTCATCATCGCCGCGCCCGCACTGGAGCCCGCCACTACAGCACCATCCTGCCACCGTTGCCACACAGTCCGGTACGCCTCAGTGGTGTCCCCAGCCGGAAGAAACACATCCAGGATCCGGCTTTGGGACCCACCGGTGAAGTAGAAGCCCGAGCACGTTGCCAGCTCGGCAACGACAGAAGGCTCTCGGGCCTGGGAAGGGTCCTCCGTCGAAATGAGGACGCCCTTTGCCGAGCCCACTCCGCCGTACTCAGCTAGCTTCTCCGCAGCCTCATTCATGGACTCTCGGGGATCAGCGCTGGCTGTCGGCAACACGCAGAGGGGGCCGTCCCCTTCCCTACCTTCGATAACGGACTGATACACGGCGGCGTTTTCCGTCTGAAGCGCGCCCCCGACGATGACCAAGCGTCCTGGAGTCCTAGCTCCCCTGTCGTGATCAGTGCTATCCGTCGGGGAACATGCATAGACCACGGTCAGAGCAACGAGAAAGCGAAGAGCACTGGGAAACTTGACCATCATCGTCTCCTACGGATGGGTCCTCAGAGTGACGGCTAAACCCGAAACCTACTCGAGGGCGCGTCGCGAGGACATCGGCACGTGCATGACTCTCGCAAGATCCGGCCGTGCCTCCTGGCAGCGGGTCGGACCAAAAAACCGCCCAGCTCAGGATTATCCAAAACCGACTATCACCGCGTCGCGATTTCGCCTAACGTCCTGAGGTTGTCGAACCGGCCGAAACCCGCCAGTCTCCAGGCTCTGCTTACGTCCACTCCAGCACTTCCCGAACCAGGCCCAGCCTGTTACCGGCCGGTTGCGTCGAAGGCCGCCTCCGGCGGCCGAAGCCGGCACCCGTTTTGTTATGGGATGTCGGCTGCACAGCGCCCTGACGAACCCTCTATTCCGAGGCATGTCCCTTCTCCGTCCGACGGCTCCTCTTCGGGAAACCCGAAACTGAAACCCATCGGGGTCAACAGGGCCCAGTGCTTAGAACGGTCTCGATATCTCTTTGAGCGAGCCCGCGCAGGGCATGGATTGCCATCTCCCAGCGGATACCTCCAAGGCGTTCTTCGGTGTTGTCCTCAACGGAGTAGAGAAGAGAATAGGGAAGGTTGCCTCGAAAAGCGCGGACGAAGGTAGTGGTATCAGTTCGCCAAACTCTGATCTCATACTCTTCCCCTGATACCTCTACGGCATGACTAGGCATCCCCTCTTCTCCGTTTGGCGTGCCAACTCTTTTTTCTTTGTCCAGTGCTCCGAACCATGCCTGCTCACGCCGGTTTCCCATAACCGTCTTGAGGTTGCCGGCGCGGCTCTCCGAGCCGCGCTCTCCGGAGCGAACGAAGTGAGCGCAGGCGGCAACCTTTTTGTTAAGTGACGGCACCTCCAGCCCGACCGACCGCGGCAGTCCCCTATCTCCCGACCTTCTCTTGCAACTCCTCAAAGAGATTGAGGACGAGGATCCAAGACCTAGAAGGATCCTGGGAGGGCCCCAGCTCCAGGCTGGGGAGCAGAAAGCGTTCCCCGTCTTGAGAAACATCGAAGAAAGAACCCCAACCCCCCTCTTGGATTCTTCCGACCGGCAGCGCCGAAACGCCTCCCATCTGAAAATTCGTGGAGGTGTTCACCTCTACCGTCACCAAGTTTCCATCGTCGTCTCCGTAGTGCAGCGCTTGGCCACTCTTTCCCCATACGGGGCTCCCGCCACCGTTACTCGACACCATCCACCTGGACTCACCCGTGTTCGGAAAAGGCACCACATAGACTTCATACTTCCCCGACTCATCTGACATATAGGCCAGCCATCTGCCGTCAGGTGACAGGCGAGGCCCCGCCTCCTGGGCAAGGGTAGTCACAAGGGCGATTGGCGATGAGTCCGCTCGGGGTCGAATGGCCATGATGTCCCCGGCCCCAGGCCCATCAGTATCGGTCCGAAAGATCAGCCACTCTCCGTCAGGGGACCACTGAGGTTCGTAAACCGACTCGTCCAGATCCAACTCCAGGACCGCCGGACCACGGTTGTCCGCAGGTTCGGTCCAGATATCGAAGTTTCCGGCACGATTCGAGGAGTAGGTCACGGACCTGCCGTCGGGCGTCCAAGTAGGGTTCCGCGAGTCTCCCTCCAAGGTGAGCTTCAGTAGTCCGCCCGGGCCCATTGCCTTCACCCAGATATCGTTTCTTTGCTGAACCCTATCAAACTCAGACCCGACAACCCGGCTTCCGTCGGGGGAGATGCACAACTCCCCGATATTCTGGTACCAAAGCGAATCCACGAGTTCACCGCTTCCGGTCCTGAGTAGCCAAGACGGCTGGAGTGGATTGCCGTCATCCAATTCCACCTCCTGTCGATAGAGGAGAGTACCCTCATCAGAAAGAGAGAAGGGGCGCGCTCTCGCAAAAGCCTCCTCGTCACCCGCGATCCTCACCCTGTCGGCCAGGAGCACAGGATCCCCGGAAAGCCTCAGCCTGTCCGGATCGAACTGCACGGCCATGAGGGTCCCGGTGGCGGTTACGTAGAGCAGGTACCCCGTGGGCGTGTAACGCGCGAATTTGCCCTGTACTAATGGCGTCCGCTCCCCTGTCACCAGGCTTACGGCAACGATCTGGGAAGGGGATACGGCGCCCTGCAGCGTTCGGTGGACCCGTAGCAGCAGGGTCCTTCCGTCCGGGAGTAGTTGCGGAAAGCTGTGGTTGGCCTCACCCCGTGTGGTGTCCGGAACGGTTACCTCCTCGAGCTCTCCACCGTTGTCCGGGATACGCGTCACCCCCCCCCAATAGGAGCCGAGGTACAGATACCCATCCGGTCCCCATTCCATCCCGAGCGGATATTGGTGCATTTCCGCTGTTGGTGAACGCGTTTCAGACCCCCCTCCGATCAGCGTTTCGGTTCCACCTCCCGTCAGAGAGAGAACTCGAAGGGCCCAGGAAAAGGGATTAATGGTGAACGTCGCATAAGCGATCCTCCCACCATCGGGGGAGAATGCGACAACCCAGCCGCCTTCCGTGCCGGGCAAAGGCGTAGAATGAATCTCGTTCCTGCGACGCAAGAGGAGCGGGCCAAATATGACAGAACCGGTGTCCTCCACATCTGATCCTTGGAAGAGGAAGGAGGAGCCGTCCGGTGAGACCCAAGCAGCGTGCGGGTTGTTGTCGTCGCCAAAGTTGATGTTGTGGCGGCTCACGGGCTGTGGGGACTCAGGCCGAAGGAGTGCCCAGCCCAGGACCAGAGTGAGAAGGGCGGCCAGCGCCCCTAGCCCGACCGCCAATCTATTCCAGGCGCCAGTCGTTGCACCGGCCACAGCTTCACCAAACCGGAACCCTGGATCGGCCAGGGCCCTTGTGAAGTCCTGCGCACTCATAAAACGGTCGGCCGGTAGCTTCTCCAGGGCTTGCCGAACAGCCGCATCCACATTGGCCGGAATCGTCTTCCGGTAATGGGTGGGGCCGGTGGACTCTTCCGTCAGGACCTTCGCGATTACGGCCTGGGCCGTGGGTCCTGTAAAAGGCGGCTCCCCCACCAGCATCTCATAGAGCACGCACCCCAGCGAGTAGACGTCGCTGGCCTTGCTCGGATCCCGGTCCGCGCTGGCCTGCTCTGGACTCATGTAGTGCGGAGTACCGAGGCTGAGGCCTGTTTCGGTGAGCCTGCCACCCCCTGCCGCGCTCACAGCCAGGGCGATGCCAAAGTCGGCCACCAGGGGTTTGCCGCGGGAGAGGAGAATGTTCGCGGGTTTGATGTCCCGGTGGATTACGCTCCGTTCATGCGCCGCTTGAAGGGCATCGGCGACCTCCGATGCGATACGAACGGCTTCCTCCACGGGGAGTTGCTGCTCCCTGTCCAGTTTATCGCGGAGCGACTCGCCCTCCACGAACGGCATGACGTAGAAGAGGAGCCCGTCTGCTTCGCCCGAGTCGAAGAGGGGGAGAATGTTCGGATGCTGGAGATTCGCCGTGGTCTCGATCTCCGCCAGGAACCGTTCCGAGCCAACGACGGCCGATAGCTCCGGCTGGAGCACCTTCAGGGCAACGTCCCGGTGGTGCTTGAGGTCCTCGGCCAGATAGACCGTGGCCATGCCACCGCTTCCGATCTCACCTTTGATGCGGTAGCGGTCGGCGAGGGCCGCGTTCAGACGGTTCACCGTGTCTTCTGAAGAGGCCATGGAAGTGGCTCCGGAGAGGGAAGAGTTCCCATTCAAGTCCAGCCAGCCACCCGCATAATGTGAATTGGGTTAAGGGTTGGGCAAGGAACCAGCGCAGGAGGTGCTTGGCGCTTGCTCGTTTTGGCCTATCTATCCCATAACGCGGTCTTTACGTCAGGATGGGCAGTCAACGGTCCACCTTCCCGCACCATCCACGTGCTGTCACTTAACGCCCTGAGGTTGCCGGCGCGGCCCCCGTGCCGCGCTCTCCGGAGCGAACAACGTGAGCGTAGGCGGCAACCTTATTGTTAGCGGACGAACACTCCCCGAACCGCCAATGAGTCCAAGGACCGCCCCCTCATCTAGTCAGCGCCTCTAATAGAGAGCCGCACGACGTACTGTTCGTCAAACTCCCCACGTCGAACTCCCCAAACGTGTCCAGTTCTGAAGAGATGTGGCTCAAACCGTTCAGGAAAACGAATCTCCCCTAGAAACGCGCCGCCTGCCTCGAAGACATCGTAAACGAAGGGTTGTGCCCATCCGACAAGCGGCTGCCTGGTACGGTTCTCATCGACCGGGATCTGGACCGGATCCGTGTTGCGCCTGACCCAGATACGACCATCATTACCAACCTCTATACCGCGGAAGGGCGGCATCGTCGCAGGAATCCACTCACCCTCAGGTGGGCTAAAACCGGGCTGTCGCTCCATCCACTCAAAGCGGCGTCGCCAAGCATCCGCCTCCTCCGGATGTACCGGAGCTTTCTCAACGTCTCGACGGATCCTGAGCACACCATTTGGGCGGCGTGCTTCAAAGGAGTATTCCCTACTGACCCCCACCACGAAAAACCCGTGGGGATGCCAAGTCCAATACTCTTCGATGCGGTATGGGCCGCCGCGCTTCTCGGGCAAACCTGGGAGCTGAGGAGCCGCCAGGGTGTCTGTCACCTGCCCATCCACGACTACCAAGAGCCCCAGATCGTCATTCAGGCGTGTCGTAACCAAAACCCGCCCCGGAGCATCACTGTAGATCCAGGTGCCCGACCTTGTCGTCAGGAAGAGGGATCCGATCGGCCAGGGGTCGAGCGTGCGGCCGTCCTCGGCAAACCGCACGAGGCGCGGAGAATTGGCCCAGTCATGCACATGGAGCACACCGGCCGAGTCGACGACCATCCCCAGGGATAATGGCTGGTATTCTCCGGGTCCTGCCCCTTCACGCCCAACCGTGCCAAGGAATTCTCCCGTGCGGTCGAAGTGCCGGATCTCAGGCACTTGGCCGTCCAAGACATAGATTCCCCCGTGACGATCCTCGGCCATCCTGGTGACCTCGCCGAAGATCAGATGGATGGGTCCATCGAGAACGCCGATGGCCAGGTCCTCGGCCAAGTGCACCCCCGCCGGCCAAATCTGACCGGCAAGCGTACGCACGATCGTCGTGTCGCCGACGACTTGGCGCTGTACCTCCCAGTTGGTGGAGGTGGACTCAGCGCCACATGCCAGTGTAACGATCGCTGCTGAGGTGCAGATGTAACGCCTCATGAAGTCCTTCCGGATCCTTCGGCCTTGAGAAAATGTCATTCAACCCATGGAATCTGCGTTTGTCCGTTAACGCTCCGGCGGGTGCCGAACCGGCCTCAACCAGTTCGTTTCCAGGCTCCGCCTATGTCCACTCCTGCACTTCTCGCTCCCGGCTCGACGTGTCTCCGGCCGGTTGGGTCGAAGGCCGCCTCCGGCGGCCGCAGCCGGCACCCGCAATGTTATATGGCGTGTGTCGTGCTCGAAGAGGCACCTCTGATCGCCACCTTCCAAGAGCATGGTGCGGCTGTCAACGATCGGATTGCGTTTCCGCTGCCGGGCAAGATGCATTCAGCCGCCCGGAAACTCAAAGAAGACGCCCCCGAGGAACAAACGGACAGTCGCAAACGCGTATCTGGATCGATGCCCACCAACTGAGAGGTTACCGCATGACCGGCAAGGCTATGCTGGAGGCAAATGGGGCACCCCAGAATACTCCGTAGGTCGGCCGCGTCAACGGCAACTCGACGTTGTCCGCATCGGCACCCATCACCGTGACCCGAATCCTGTTGCCCGCATTGAACACGTTCGCAGTAGGAAGAAGGTCAAAGGTCAGTTCCGCCGGCTCCCCACTTGGCAAAGGGCTCAAATCCTCCTCGAATCCTCGATGGAACGGCAGACCAAGGTTGTCCCAGGGTGCTTCCTCCTCCCTGCGGTAGGAGGCCCGGAGGGTCCCCTCCGTCACATAGTGGGAGGCGCCAGTTTCATCGACTTCTTCCAAGAGGACGATAAAATCTCCATCCATCGTGGAGGAGGTGACCCAGAGGCTCACGACCGGATGCCCTAGGACGCGGAGTTCCCGACTGAGCTGGGAGGACGTGTAGGTCAGCGACTTCCTATCATTCTCGGAGAGATCCGGGTACACCAAGTACCGCGAGCCATTGACCGCGTTGTCCCACCTGGTCTGCGTGCCCGTGGTCGTGCTGAGATCAACAGGGTATCGGTCGAACCCAGCTCCTGTCGGCAGGTCTCTTGAGAGCACTCCATCATTCACCGACTCGACCGTGCCTGACAGGCCCTGTTCAAAATGGAAGGCAATGCCTGCTGTTTCGGATGGAGGCCAGTTCTGAAGAGAAGTCCAAGACCAATCTCCGGGCTCATCCATCAGGGCGAAGTGGATAGGGTCCTCGTCCATGATCCCGTTGTCGATCCCCTTTAACCAGAAATCGAACCAGCGAAGCTGCTCAACCGCGACGATTCTCTCCCTCTCCGCCATAAGCAGGCTGTCCGGCATCCTACTGTGTCCCCAGGCACCCATCGCCAGCTTCTGGGGGCCGGCGTAATTCCGATAAAGAAGGAAAGCATCCCGAGCGAACACATCGAACCAACCGTTCCAGTGATAGGCAGGCACGCCCGCCTCTCTCAGATCTTCCAGCACTCCGGACACACCGTTTTCCATCCAATTCAGTGTTGGTTCGTTGTGATCACGGAGCTTTCTGGATCCGTATTCCTTCACGACGTCCCAGTTTTGCTCGTGCTCAGCGATGGCCGCCCGTAGGAGCGCACCGCCCTCATCTCCCCGTACGACCGGACCCGGCCAATTCACGTCCAGGTTTCGGGTTAGCTGCCCCCAATGCTCCAGTAGATCCCTCCGAAACACCCCGCCGGGATGAACAAAATCGTACATGTCCAGCCCTGCTCGTCGCGGGAAGATCGCCTTCAAGGCCGGATGGGCTTTGGAGGCCGCCATATATTGCGTCATCCCGGCGTAGGATCCGCCCCACATCCCGACGTTCCCGTCACACCAGGGTTGGGAGGCGAACCACCCGATCATCTCGTAGGCGTCCTCGGTCTCTGCATCGGAGAGGACACCCTGATAGGTCCCGAAGGAGGCGCCCCCTCCTCGTACCTGTACGGCAGCCACGATGTACCCGTTCCTGACCAAGAGTTGGAGGTCCTCTCGGTAGTCAACCGGAGAATCGACCTGCGGTAGCTCCTCCCCGTCAGGGGTCGAGTAGCGGAGGAGCGCCCCCCGGTTCCGGTGGTACCTCCAGTGGGTCCACACCACCGGGAAGGGGCCCTCCGCAATCTCACCACCCTCGGCAGGGAAGGTCACATCCATAGCCAGCCTGACTCCATCTCGCATCTCGACGTACTGGGATGTGTCCACCCACCCGTCATACTGCTTCCCGGCATACCCCTCGTATGAGCCGAATCCCGATTTCTTTCGGGTGGAGTCGAGTCCGCCTGGATCATCGGGCAGGCAGCCGGAAACTGCTGCAGAAAGGGTGAGGAGGATCGAGAACATCCAGGCCGAGGGGAAGATTTTCGAAGACATGGGCTGTTCCTCGCGGAGTCAGGATCGGTGCGGTCGAGGCCGCAGACACTCGCTGAATCCTGACGACAGGCTCAAATCTGGAGTTTCAGTCGAAGTTCCAGTTCCTCTTCATAGTCATCTCGGGAAGAATCTGACCTCGGCAGGGCACCCCAATACAACTACCCAACGATCTATGACTCTATTAATGCTGACATAGTCCTCAAGGTCCTACCTGAAGACACATTTCATATAACGTTCAGGGGTTGCCGGCGCGGCCTCCGTGCCGCGCTCTCCGGAGCGAACACCGTGAGCGCAGGCGGCAACCGGATTGTTATAAGATGTCGGCTACCGCCCGTTCGAACCCATCCGTCTCCAGAAGTATGCCCATTCGCGGTCCGTCCGGGGTATTCCAGTTCTTCGTACCAGGAAGGCTCCCCTTGGAGTCGTCGACTTCCACGTTCCGCGCCGAAACGACCGGGTCTAGGGTCCCGAGGAGTTCCGCGAAAACCCAGCGAAGACCAACATCCACTAGCGAACCATCACAACTCGTTCCATCGAAGTTCCGTCGCCCTGATCGACGTCTACTGTGAAGGGGTCTTCGTAGGGCGGAGAAACCACCAGGAGCCAGTCCCAGTTCTTGATAGCAGCGTAGCACCCTATCCCCTCTCGGATATTCTCCGTCCCACGGACGGTGATCTCCACTTTCTCGGCTGTCTTCTCGGCATCGACTCCTTCGATCCCGTAACAGGAATTGGGCAGGCTCCCGAACAATCGGATCTCCAGAGAGTCCGAGCCAACAATCGTAGATGGCACGATCATTGAGTCCACCGGAGCCGTGAATCTCCGAACGTCCGGCCCGGTGACATCGCACCCGATCAGGCTCGAGAGGAGCAGGGCGAATCCTGTGCGCGGAAGCCATCCTCGGATCTTCATTGTTCGAAAACTCCTCCTTCCCTCAATCACGCGGACGCGCACCCTTCTTCTCCGGGGTGCCGTTCCACCTCTGCTCCCGCCGATTTCGCATAACGCTCAGGGGTTGCCGGCGCGGCCCCCGTGCCGCGCTCTCCTGAGCGAACAACGTGAGCGAAGGCGGCAACCTTATTGTTAGCGGAAGTCACGGCGCCGTGGGCAGGGATGCGACCCCTCTACGCAGCTTCTCCTTCGTCAAACTGACTGATCTCCACGTCTCCGTCCGGGAACTCCGCGACGAGATGAAGCTCACCTCCGAAGGCCCCCACCACCTCCCGGAGCGTGCTGACCAGCATATCACGACGCTTCTCGAGCCGAGATACGTTCGATTGAGAGATTTGGAGTCGGGCAGCGACTTCTTCTTGGGTTAGATCCAGGTTGTCGCGCAACTCGGCCAAATCCATTGCTAGAAGCAGGGCAGCGGTCTTCTCCCGATTCCTCTCCCTGCGCTCCGGGGACATCTTCTCCCGAATCTCACTCCACTTTCTTGCCATCGGTCAATCCCTCCCTTCTCAACCCGTCCAGATGCTCATCGTAGAGCGCATCAGCAACCGGAACGTGTTTCTCATACCAACGGTCGTCGCCCGTCTTTGACCCTCCGATCAGCAACAGGGCGACGCGTCTCGGATCAAACGCATACAGAATGCGGTACGGTTCTCCCTTGTACTGAACCCGTAGCTCT
>JBDHMC010000044.1:0-10700 GCA_039656355.1 Gemmatimonadota bacterium
GCACCCTTCACCACCTCAATGCTCATGATGTCGAGGGCATCCAGGTCCACCAGGGATGAACCCAGAATCACACCGTCGACGATGTAGAGGGGCTCCTGGTTCCGGCCGTTGTTGTCCAAGCTTGTCACGCCCCGCAAAAGGATAGACGGGGTCGATCCGGGGCGCCCACTCCCTTGAACCACGACCGCGCCAGCGACCTTACCCTGAAGAGCCTGAGCGGCGTTCATGGTGGGAACCGGCAGATCGGCGACCCGAACCTGGGCCACGTCGAACGGGAGCTTGGTCCGCTGAGTGGCTCCGGCCACACCCGTCACCACGATCTCCGAAAGAGAAATGGCTTGAGGCTCGAGGCGGAGGTCCACTACCGCGGCTTGACCCGCAACGACATCCAGGACTTGGGTCTGGGTCCCGAAGCCCAGAAGCTGGGCCCGAAGGACATACTGCCCCACGGGGACGTTAATGATGAGGAACCGGCCAGTACCTTGTGTAAGGCCGCCGAGGTTCGTCTCCGTCGAGCCCACCGTTTCCAGGCTCACTTGGACAGCGTCCAGCGGTCCACCACTACTGGCATCGAGGATGGTGCCCGTGACCGAGCCCGTCTGTGCGGCAGCTGGCGCTGCTGCAAAGAGGCCTACGGTCAGGAGGGCAAGGATGGAAAGATACTTACCCCAGTCTCTCATTAGGGTGCCTCCTATTGGGACTGAAAACGCGCGCGAAATGGTCAGTTTCGCGCAGAAAAAAGAGATGCGCTGGGCTAACCGGCCCCGCGCACCTCGACAAAACCCCAGCCCATCCCGGGCCAGGACCAATTCCACATCTTCATGTCAGGGATTCGAACAAGAGTTCGGGTCAAATCGCGTTCCCCTTCTCGTCAGACCAGTATCGGCCTGTCCCGATCCACTCCACGGTGTCATAAAACAACCCGAGTTCCCACCTAGATTAGGTCTTGAAGGGTCACGGGATTAGTTCAGCCTGATACCTGAGATACACCGGGTTCGGAGGTTTGTCAAGCATCTAAGAGCATTGTCTCGAACACTCGTTCGAAAACCAGTGCAACCTGCACGGAGACAGTGATCAAGGTTCACCGTGGGATCAGGCGTCTCAGGGGGTCCATCTCCCTTTCCAGGGGTGGCCAAGTCCCCCTTGTGGACCCGGCGGCACGAGCCAGGGGTAAGACCCGGCGGCACGAGAGTTGCGCTGGGAACGGGAGCCGGCACCCAGGGCGATGGTATCCCCGGGTCACCGGCATCTCGAACAACCCGGAAACAGAACTCCAGGCCCCGAGAGAACAATGTCCGAAAACGACTCCGAGCTGCAAAACGGGTTCAAGACCAAGCTCCCCAGGCTACTTCTCCTGGCCACCGGGTTCTTCGTTTTCGGGGCCTTGGGCGCAGGCTGGGGTGCCTGGCAGAATCTCTGCGTAGATTGCCCGTCCATCGCCCGGATTTCCACCTGGGAACCACAACAGACCAGCAAGATACTGAGCCATGATGGACGCCTCGTAGCCGAGATTGGGCTTGAGCGGAGAACGCCCGTGGCTCTTGATGACCTTCCGGACTTCGTGGCGCAGGCTTTCGTTGCCCTCGAGGACAAACGCTTCTATTCCCATCACGGGTTCGACCTCCGGGGAATCCTTCGGAGTGTGGTCCGGGCCGTGATGAACCGCTCGTTTGCCGGTGGAGGGGGCAGTACCATCACCCAGCAGCTGGCCCGGAACATGTTCGAGGATCGGATCGGGCGTGAAAAGCGGCTCGCCCGGAAGTTGAAAGAACTCCAGGTGGCCTTGGCCCTCGAACACACATACTCCAAAGACCAGATCCTGGAAGCATACATCAACCAGATCAACTACGATCGGGGGTGGTACGGGATCCAGACCGCATCCAGAAACTATTTCGGTAAGAACGCGACTGAGGTGAACCCGGCCGAGGCGGCCCTGCTCGCGGCAATTCCGAATCGTCCTTCTTATTACAACCCCCTCAGGAACCCCGAAAACGCCCTCCGCCGGCGAAACCTCGCGTTAGGACTCATGGTCCAACAGGGATACCTGACCCAGGATCAGGGAGAGCAGTGGAAGAGCTGGTCATTACCGGATGCGCAGCCGGAAACACGCGAGGGCCTGGCTCCCTATTTCCAGGAATGGGTACGCCAGATGCTGGACGATCGGTTCGGGGACCAACTCTACACCGGGGGCTTGATCGTTCATACCACCCTGGACCTGGACATGCAGGGTGCAGCAGAACTTTCCATGGAAGAGGGCTGGGCCAATATCGAGGCCCGGCAAGGGTACGAGCACCCCCTTTACGAGGATTATTCCCACCTGACTGATCCGTTCGAGGACTCCGAAACCCCATATCTTCAGGGACTCTTTATCGCACTGGATCCCCAAACCGGCGGG
Source organism: Gemmatimonadota bacterium (assembly GCA_039656355.1). GTDB lineage: Bacteria > Gemmatimonadota > Gemmatimonadetes > Longimicrobiales > Gaopeijiaceae > JABDNZ01. The sequence goes on from JBDHMC010000044.1 coordinate 2,396, forward strand.
GTGAGAGCCATGGTCGGGGGAAGGGATTTCCGCCACTCCAAGTTCAATCGCGCGACCCAAGCCTTGCGCCAGGCAGGATCGTCCTTCAAACCCTTTGTGTACACAGCGGCTCTCGCCAGTGGGATTCCAGCCTCTCATATCATCATCGATGCTCCCGTGGTCCTTCCGCAGGTCAGAGGCGAGGAGTGGAAGCCTCAGAATTTCACCGAAGATTTTTTGGGCCCCATCACGATTCGCGAGGGCCTCAGGCGGTCCATCAACATGATCGCCATCAATCTCGGACTGGAGGTGGGGCTGGAGACGGTAGCCCAGACCGCCAGACGCATGGGAATTCGGACTGAGATTGAACGGTACCCTTCCACTTCCATTGGCGCAGCAGAGGTCATTCCTCTTCAGATAGCTGAGGCCTATTCCACGTTCGCCACCCTGGGCATCCGGGTTCGCCCCCAACCGATACTGAGCGTCGAAAATCCAGAAGGCGAGATCCTCTGGGAACCTCAGCCGGAGCGGACCCAGGTTCTAGACTCCCTCACCGCCCGAATCATGGTGTCCATGTTGGAGGACGTAGTGGCCCAGGGCACCGCCTACACCGCCGTTCGACTCAATGCAGGACTCCCCTACGACGTCCCGGCGGGTGGCAAGACCGGGACCACCAACGACGGCACAGACGTCTGGTTCATGGGCTTTACCCCTAACCTCATGGCCGCGGTTTGGTTCGGAATGGATCGGCCTGTCAACATATGGGAAAAAGCCACGGGCGGAGGGGATGCCGCACCCGTATGGGGACGGTTCATGCGCAGGGTGTACTTCAGTGACAGCACTCAGGCCTATGCCGACTCGGTGTTTCATGCACGGGGGTATGGAGCCGTTCCCCTCCCAGAAGGGGAGTCGGAGGAGCCCCTCACTTTAGGCGCCGAAAGCCTACCGGAGTTTGGAATCCGAGGTTACCTCCTCCCCATTCCGGAGCGATGGCCCTTTCTTCCGGGCCTCATTTCCAGGCAGGTGGACAACAGGTCGGGGCTCCTGGCGTCACGTTGGTGCCCTGCGGACTCGGCCTATACGGAGTATTACCTCCCAGGAACCGAGCCCACGGAGTTCTGCGACCAGAGCGGATTCAGGATTCGGCGCACACCCAACTCGCGTTAGAAGAGCCCGATGAACGCAATTGCTGAGTTCCTCTTCCCGGCCCCCGCACCCCGGAGGGTGGGTGGAATCGTCAGGTGGTGGGAATCCCGGAGACTCCATTACAATGCCATCGTTGGGACATCTGGATTGGTGTCCCTCGGCGTCGTTAAGGTCCTGTCCAGTTTGCCCCCTGACCCCCACAGCCTTCCGGTCTTCTGGGCCCCGGTTCTTGCCTTCGGCCTCCTGGCGAACCTCTGCTACTTCCTTGGACCCACGGTGGAGATAGGGGTCGAGAAGCTGACTGGGGGGAAGATTCTGCCAACGGGACCGGTCCTTTACCGGATGGGGCTCACTTTTTCGGTAGGCCTCACCCTCCTCCCAACCCTGATTGTCGGGATGGACTGGGCTTTCCGGATTTTCACGTGGTTATTCTGACTCCCCTACTCTCTCGAGGATGAGGGGCTGCCGAGGCTGAGGGGGGTCCGGCATGAGGATGACTGCGTTCCGAAGGATCTCAAGTCCTTTTTCGAGTCCATCTGCATCCGCGGCATGAACTTCCCCTAGGGGGTCTCCGGCTCCCACCCAGTCCCCCGGCCGGGTGCGAATCACAAACCCCACCCTTAGATCCACCGGATCCTCCATTCGTCGCCGACCTCCACCCAGTTCTACCACTCCATAACCCAAGGGCGTCGGGGAGACCTCGCGAACGAAGCCGGATTCCTCTGCGGGGAGGACCTTCACCTCAGGGGCCCCAGGAATCAGCTCGGGATTCTCTACAACGCTGGGGTCGCCCCCCTGGAGCTCCACCAATCGGGCCATGCGGTTCACGCCTCGACCCTGAGAAAGGGCCTCTTTGGCCCGGAGGGCCCCCGCTTCAGGGGTTGCCTCCAACCCGCCCAGGCAAAGCATTTCCCCTACCAAAGCCGCGCTCAGTTCCGTCAGGTCTTCGGGCCCCTCTCCCGCCAAACAACGAAGAGCCTCCTTCGTCTCGAGGCCATTTCCTACGGCTCGGCCCAAGGGGGCATCCATTCCTGTCACCAGGGCGGTGGTCCGGATCCCGCGCAACTCCCCCAGCTTGGCCATGGTCCCGGCCAACTCTCGACTCTCCTCGAGGTCCGGAAGGAAGGCTCCGCTCCCGGTTTTCACATCCAACACCAGCCCCTGAAGGCCCTCTGCCAGCTTCTTGCTCATGATACTGGCAGCGATAAGCGGGACGGAGGGAACAGTGGACGTTGCGTCCCGGAGAGCATAGAGGCGTCGGTCCAAAGGAGCGACCTCCTCGGTCTGGCCAATCATGGCGACACCGATCTCCTCCAGGACCGATCGGAATTCTCCGAGGGCCAACCGCGTCCGAAACCCAGGAATGGCATCCAGCTTGTCCAGGGTCCCCGCCGTATGACCCAGGCCCCTCCCAGACATCATCGGGACACACAAACCCAACTCCGCCGCCAGGGGTGCCAGAACCAGCGAGGTTTTATCACCCACCCCACCGGTTGAGTGTTTGTCGATTTTGGGAGCCGGGATATGGGACAGATCAAGGACCTCCCCAGAATAGATCATCAGATCAAGAAGAGCCTCCAACTCGGCAGAGCTCAATCCTTGGAAGTGAACGGCCATAAGGAAGGCCGCCATCTGATAGTCCAGAACGTCCCCGGCCAAGAATCCCAGAAAGAACGCCTCAAGTTCCTCCTGAGTGAGTTCGCCCCCCCGCCTCTTTTTTTCGATCAGTCGGGAGGGAATTTGGGCTATCACCCGCTACCCAGGCGGTCCTTGGCCCCCTTTAGGACCTCCTCGACACGGACCCTCACGTCCTCAGCAACATCCTCCCATCGATCCCCGGTAGACTTTTTGATCTCCATTGCGACCCTCCCCAGCTTTCTCCGAGTCCGTCGCCCGGTTTGGGGTGCTGAGAGGAGGGCTGCGGTGGCACCGATGGCGGCGCCCAACACCAGACCCGCGACAAAACCAACCAACTGGTCCCCATGGCCTTCGCTCATGGCCCCTTTTCCTTTCTCTCTTCTCTCAATTTCCTGTTCGTCTCGATTCTAACGCCGAAACCCGGAGGTACTGCTCCTGACCCATCGCGGTTCCTCTCCCATGATCGCTTCGATTTCCTCTGTCGACCGTGGGAGGTCCGCTGAGAGGACCTCGTGCCCCGTCTCCGTTACCAGGATATCGTCCTCAATCCGGATTCCCAGTTCTTCGTCGGGAAGATACAACCCTGGTTCCAGCGTGAGGACCATTCCTGGCGTGAACGTGCTGCCACCAGTTCCGACATCGTGCACGTCCATCCCCAGCCAGTGGCTTACCCCATGGATCAGAAAGGGGGCACAGGATGACTCACCGCAGAGGTCACCGGAACGAGTCTCCAGGAATCCCCGGACAGCCTGGTTCACCTCTCTCATGGTCGCCCCTGGGCGAATCACTTCCAACCCCATCTCTCGGGCCCCCAACACCAGGTCATACAGGGCTTTCTGCCTTGGAGAAAAATGACCATCCACCGGGAAGGTCCGGGTGAGATCCGCCGTGTAATAGCCGTACTCCGCCCCGATGTCCACCACGACCAGATCTCCCGCCTCCACCCTCCGGCGGTTCTTGTCGTAGTGGAGAATCACACTATTGGGCCCAGACCCGACGATGGAAGGGAACCCTACCCGCTCTGCGCCCTGGGCCTTGAACACGTATTCAAGGGCACCCTCGAGCTGATACTCGGTGCACCCCGGCTCCGCCACGCGCCAGAGTTCCCTGTGTGCTTCCGCCGTAATGTCCACGGCCCGCCGAAGACGTCTGAGCTCTTCCTCGTCCTTCACGAGGCGGAGGCCGGCCATGACGGGTGTGAGACCCCTGCGGTCCAGGCTCCCAGCAGGAAGGAAGGCCTCCAGAACCGCCTCGAATCGACCGTCCCCGAACGAGGCAAGGAGGGTGTCGGACAGGGGTGCATCAGGGTCTCCCCGGCTGCTGACCCAACGTAGAAGATCTCCCTCCAGATCTTCCGTGGACCGGATTTGAGTCATACCCGTTCGCGTACGAGCCTCGTCCCCCGGCCCCAATTGGGGCCCGGTCCAACGTTCCGACGGGGGGGACCGTGGGGGGAGGTAGAGGATGGCATCCGCTTCTTCGCTCCCATTGAACACCAGCCAAGCTCTCGGCGCTTCGAGGCCCGTGAGATAGAAAAAATCATTGTTCTCCCTGTAGTCCGAATCTTGTGCATAGTCACCGCGGGGTCCGGCCGAGGAAAGGATAGCTGGAGCACCGGACAAGACCTCCAGGAGCCCCTGACGCCGAACCTCCAGCACCTCCGGTGGGATCGGTCCCGCCGGGGATCCAGGTTGGGAAGAGGCTGGACCGGGGAAGAGAAAAAGTAAGAGAGTGAATACAGCGGGACCGAGTTTTCGTATCGACAAGGGAAGCCTCCCTGGGGATCGAGACCACTGGATCCGAGGCGGACGACGGCACCAGCTCCCGTGGTCCTACCTTTCTACCTCCTTATATTATAGGACGGTTCCATATGATGAGAGTCCTAGGGATAGACTTCGGAGAGCGGCGAATAGGTTTAGCCCTGAGTGATCCAACAGGAACGCTGGCCTCGCCCCTCCCGACGGTGAAACGTCGGGCCGGGAAACGTCCGCCCCTGGCGACCCTCATCGGAATCGCGGAGAGTCATGGGGTGGAGGCCTTTGTCCTTGGCCTCCCCCTGACCCTGAGCGGAGATGAGTCGGACTGGACCCGGGTGGTCCGAGACGTGGGTGCCGCTCTTTCCGAGCGGACCGGACTCCCCGTTCATTTCATGGACGAGCGATTCACTTCCGTAAGAGCCGAAAAGGCCGTGCGAAGCATAGGGCTGCCAAAAAACAAAAGGGAACAGAAGGAACGGGTGGACGCCGCAGCTGCCATCCTGATTCTCCAAAGCTGGTTGGACCGACAATCCTGACCTGATTCTCCAAAGATGGCTGGATCGACAATCCTGAGAGGTGGTGATGGTGTGAGTTTGAAAGGACTGATGTCAGCCTTCCTCGCCGTGGTCCTGGTGCAGACCGGGTGCTCCTCTCCACCCCCGGAAGGCCCACCTGTGGAGATCACCATTCCGTCGGGGGCGTCCTTCACGGAGGTCGTGGACACCCTCCACGCTAGAGGGATCGTTACCAAGCCCCGACTTTTTCGAATCTACTCCCGACTCAAGAAACTGGACCGTGAGGTCCGTTCAGGTGACTACGCCTTTCTCCGTCCCACACCCTGGTCTCGAATTCTGAGAGACCTGACTGAGGGTCGGGTGCTCACCGCGTCCATGACCATTCCTGAGGGGTTCACCCTGAAGCAGATGGCCCCCCGCATTGCCACCATCACCGGGTTGGCAGAGGACTCGGTCCTGGCTGAGCTCACCTCCGCATCGGCTGAACTCGATTGGGAGGTCCCGGGGCCAGGCCTCGAGGGTTATCTGTTCCCCGACACCTACTGGATCGCCCCCGGAGCACCCCTTGGGGAAGTTTTGGGTTCCATGGTGGCGCGATACAAGATGGTGTGGACACCGGAGCGGGTAGCGTTGAGGACGGCGCGGGGGATGACCGAGAGGGAGTTGGTGACCCTGGCTTCCATCGTGCAGGCCGAAGCCCGACTTCGGGAGGAGATGCCAATTATCGCGTCGGTCTACCACAACCGTCTGGACCGGGGACAAATCCTCCAGGCCGATCCCACGGTCCTCTATGCCCTGGGCGGGCCCCGGGCTCGTCTCCTATATGCGGCGATGGATTCAGTGGCAGACCATCCATACAACACCTATACCCATGCGGGTCTTCCTCCTGGCCCCATAGGTGCACCTGGCTTCGCGGCGTTGGACGCCACACTCTCACCTGCTGAGACAGACTACTACTACTTTGTGGCCCACCCTGACGGGACCCATATTTTCTCCAGAACGCTGGCACAGCACAATCGGGCGGTGGCTGAAACCCGACAGGAACGGGATCGACTGAGGCGGGAGCAGGGGCAAGGCCAGGGCGATGGACCTCCCTGACCTCCTTCGTTTGATCGTGATTACCGATGGAGACCTTGCCGAGCCCCGATCGGTTGAGGATGTGGTTGATGAAGTACTGATGGCTGGCGTACAGGCGATCCAACTACGAGACAAGAGGGCATCAAGCCGGGCCCTTTGGGGCCAAGCCCTCCGACTCAGGAAACAGACCCGGGACCGGGGCGCCCTCCTTTTCATCAACGATCGCTTCGATGTGGCCTTGGCCGCCGAAGCCGACGGGGTGCACCTGGGACCCGACGATCTCCCGGTGGAAACCGTTCGGAAAGCTGCCCCCACGGGGTTCCTCATCGGTGTTTCGACAGACGAACCCGAGATTGCCAAGCAGTTTGAGGGAGCCGGGGCGGATTATATCGGCTGCGGTGCGGTCTTTCCGACCTCCACCAAGGCAGACGCCGGAGAGGTCATCGGTGTCGAGGGCTTGGCCCGGGTGGCTGCAGCCGTGAACATCCCCGTCGTGGGGATCGGCGGTGTGACGTCCGAAGGCGCTCATAGGATCGCCGAGGAGAGTGGAGCTGCCGGAGTTGCCGTTATCGGTGCGGTCATGGCTGCGGAAGATCCTCGGGAGGCGGCTCGGCAACTTCTTTGGACCTTCGGTGAGGCCCGGGACACCGCTGTCGAGTGAGGTCCTTTTCTCGGCGGTGGTGCATGGCTCCGAGTTTTGCCACCAGTATGGTGGTGATACACACCCGACCCGGAGTCACCACCCATGAAGTACCCGAAGCGGAGCCAGTACAAGTACGCGAAGTCCCGGTATCGGGTTCGCAATTCGGCTGAGTACGAAGCGGGCCTTAGGAGTCGAGGCGACCTCACCGTGTGGCTTTCCGATACCGCGCTCGATGCCGGGCGTGCTCCGGCCAGCGGGAAACCTGGCGGCCAGCGCACGTATGCTGACATCGCGATCGAGGCGGCGCTGACGATCCGCATGGTCTTCCATCTTCCGCTTCGCCATACCGAGGGCTTCCTCCGTTCCGTGGCCCAGCTGCTCGAGTTGGATCTCCCGATTCCTGATCATACGACGCTGTCTCGGCGACTGGAGAAGCTCAATGACATTCGATTTCGCAGGCTCGCCACGGATCGACCGATCGACGATCGGGTAGCATCCGTCTCAGCCGACGGGGCCTACGATGCAGCGGCCATCTACGAGGCGGCCCAGGTGAAGAATGAGGGACACACTGTGAGAGTGCTCATTCCACCTGGACGCAGCGCCCAGTTGAATCCGAGACCCTCGGCCGCACAGAGGGAGAGGAACCGCAACATTCGCTCGATCCGAGAACTCGGTCGACGCGAGTGGCACAAGCGCTCAGGCTACAGCGGGCGGGCCATGGTGGAGAATGCCGTCTACCGGTACAAAACGATCCTTGGTCGAAGGATGCGAAGTCGACCCTTCGCTGGCCAACGAGTGGAGGTCCTGCTCGCGTGAGTGGAGGTCCTGCTCGCGTGAAGGGTCCTCAACACGATGACCAGTCTCGGGATGCCTGACAGCTACCGAGTGGAGTGAGCCCCGCTCGCGGGGGACGGGGGTTCTGTCCTCATCTCCGAGCCATGCACCAACGCCACGGCCCGGAGGGTCGTTCTTTTTCCTATCCTTTTGAATCATCCCGGGGTGATCCCTCGTAAGGCCAATCAGACGGAATCCGGTAGATCGGAAATCATAGGAATCAAGAACCTCCATTGACAGGACCACCGAGCATGAACCAAGCGCAAACGAGCGCCGTACTCCCACTCTCTCCGAAGGTGTTCCACATCCTCATCGCCCTGGCTGCCGAACCCATGAACGGGTATCGCCTGGGCCTTCGTGTCGAGGAGGGTACTGGTGGAACGATCCGGATGAGCCCGGCCACCCTCTATGAAAACATCCATCGACTGGCGGGGCGGGGGATGATTCGGGAAGTGGAGGATGATCTCGGCGAGAAGACCGATGGCCGGGGCCAACGTTTCTATACCCTTACTGACGTCGGGCTGGAGGTACTCAAGGCAGAGGTGGCTCGCCTCGCCCACGACGTGAGCCTGGCCCGGTCCGTACTGGCTCTGGGTGCCTGATGCCCTGGGTAGCACGTGCACTTTTTCGGCTGACGCTTCGTCTCTACCCCAGGGGTTTTCGCCTCCGCTACCAGGGGGAGATGATCCACGACTTTCAGGAGCAAGGTCGGCTGG
>JBDHMC010000045.1:0-9958 GCA_039656355.1 Gemmatimonadota bacterium
CGCCGGCCTGAATCTGGACGGCATCCCGATCCCAAGTCCGAACCACGACCTCCCCCTGGAAGCTCTCCAATTCCAGTCGAGTAGCGCCGTTGGCCTGGACGATGGTATCAGTCTGTGGAAGGAGCGCCGCCGCGCTCAGAGCGCCGATTGCGAGTCCGGTGAACATGGGTTTCCTCTGCTGTGCTCAGGTGATGGCGTAGACTGCTCCCGCGGCTTGCCGGAGCAGGTCCATCTTCTTTCGGAAATTGTCCGCCAGGAAACGTTGAAGAACGGTGCTGGCGGGATCCTGTATCAAGGCGTCTCCTGCTTCCTGGATAGCCTCGTCAATGGCCCGGAGGTTCTCTTCCAGAACCTGAACGGTCTCGGGATCCAGGACTTCCCGACCCCTCTCTAAAACACTCTCCAGGTCCGCTACTGCTTGGTCGTATCCCCCGTAGGCCTCCTCCCAACTCACCAGTTGAGCGGAAGATTGGAGAACCGGACCCGTCGGGCCCCCAGTCCCCGTTTTCCCTGAGAGGAAGGCCCAGACTGTGCCGCCGGAGATTACCATGAGTGCGATGCTGGCTGCCGCTAGTTGCCAGGCCGGGAGGCTGAACCGTCGGCGGGTCCTGGACTGGACCGGGCGAGGTTCGCGCGACTCCGCCGCACCCGTGATTTCTACGTCGGAGGGAGCCGAGCCCTGAGTTTTAACCCCATCCATCCGCCAGGCGATCTGCGGCCAGAGATCTCGGGACGGCTGGGCTTCGACGGGCAGGTCCCCCAAGTCACCCAGGAGCTCCGTCAGGATCGCCAATTCCTCACGGCACTGTGCGCAAGCATCAAGGTGCTCACGGACCTCCCCCGCGTCCTTCGGGTCCAGAAGACCCTCCCGGAAGTCCTGCAGAAGGCTATCGTCAATGTGCCGAGTCATGAGTTGAGCTTCTCCCTCATCATCTTTCGAGCCCTGTGGATCTGGGCTTTGATCGTCCCCAGGGCCACACCCTGCATTGTGGCGATCTCATCGTACTTGTATCCGTAAATGTCACGGAGAATCAAAACCGCTCTGGCCCCTTCCGGGAGACTGGCAATGGCTCTTTCCAGGTCCATTCTCGTACCCGGAAACTCCTCTCTCACCCGCCCCATGTACTCTCCCGGATCTGCTACCGACTCCTCCCGAGCTTCCCTCCGGCCCTTCGTCCGGCCCTCCTGAAGCACCACGTTCACTGCCAATCTGTGGAGCCAGGTTGTGAATTGGCTCTCGCCACGAAAACTCCCCAACCGCTCCCAAGCCCGAACGAACACATCCTGCGTCAACTCCTCGGCCCGTTGGGCATCCCGGGCCATCCGGAGGCAGAGGGCATAGATCCGACCCACCAACCGCCGATAAAGGGCCTCAAAAGCCCGGGAGTCACCAGTCTGGGCCCGCTCTACCAAAGCTCCAGTGCTGAGTCCTTCCCAGAACTCGGCCATCTCCGCTCTGGCCAACGGAACTGCGCCCATCCCTTCTCCCGAAGAGGGTTCTTCGTTCTTCACTACCTTTGATCCCAGAGGGGTTGGAATTGTTTGAACAGCTCTAGAAGGCTGTTATTGAACTAAAGCGAGAAGCTCCGGAAAGCTCGGGTGCCCACGAAGCGACTCAAAAAGGGGATCCAGTGTCAGTTCCACCCGGGTCAGGGGCGACGGAATGGACAACGCGGTCTGAAGCTCCTGAACGGCCAGGTCCGTAGCCCCGATTAGGGTGTAGATCAGGACAAGATCCCTGAGATGGTCCGCGCCAGCATACGCGTCATCATGTATGGACAGACTGGATACCGCCGTCGCCCCCTCCGCGGCCGCCCTGATGCTCTCCCCGAGAAGGGCGTAGGCAATCCCAAGTTTGGCGTGGGCTCGGGCGATGACTCCAGTTTGGACCGCCCCGAGAGTGGCAGCCGCCGCATCCAGAACCTCCTGGCTATCCATGCGCAAAGAGTCAGCGTAGGCATCCCTGAGGTCCTCCTCACCGAGCAGGTGGTAAAGGAGGGCCTGACGCTCGTGGGCCGTACCCATTCCGCCACCTCCCGGCAGCGACCGACCCCGAGGAGAGCCGGGTCGCATACTTTGCCGATCCATTGCACCTGGGGCAGGAGTGGGTCGCCCTCCCTGCCTCCCCATCGCCCCCCGCAAGTCACCCCGGTAGTAGGCCAACTCCGACTCGAGGAAGGATCGGGCCATATCAAGGGTTGTCTCGGGGAGGCCGTCCAGGTACTGGCGGGCCGCAACCGTATCTCCCGTCGAGGCCAAACGAACTCGAAGGAGGTCTCGATGGGCGGTCACAAGGTCGGGCGCGAAAGTAGCAGCGAGTTGGAGGTACCGCTCCGCATCCTCCCACCGACGCATGCGGGCGTACGTCTCTCCTAGGGTGTAGATCAGATTGTAGGACCGGTGATCATAGGTTTGAGCCCGCTCGAAGGCCCTCAGGGCCTCCTCCCATCGACCTTGCCCCCGGTAAATGAGACCGATGGCTGTCATCACATTGGCGTCACTGGGCTTTAGAGCTTGGGCAGCTTCGAAATGCCGAAGGGCCTCCCGTGAGTCCCCCTGCCCGTAGAAATAGAAATACCCTTGGGCCAACCGTGTTTCTACCGCATCGGGGGCTAGCTGGATGGCCCGGTCCAAAGCTTCCGTGGCCAACTCGGCCTGGTTCTGAGCTCCGGGAAAATTCCAGAAAATCCACATCCGGGCCTGGGACAGAGTGGCATAGGCCGTGGCAAAATTCGGGTCGAGTTCCGTAGCTTCCTGAAAGCGCTGGACGGCCTGCAACGCGTTGATTCGGTTCTCCCTCAGGTCCCACTCGGAAAGGCCCTCCCCATACTTCTCGTAGGCCTCCCCGCTCACCGCAGGAACGGCCTCCAACACCTCCAGATCTTCAGACGTGAGCTCCACTTCCAGAGCCCGGGCAATCTCCCGAGCGATCTCTGTCTGGACCCCGAAGATGTCCGTATCGAGAGTGTCGAAGGTTTCGGACCAAAGGTGAGCTTCCGTTCGGGTGTCGATGAGCTGAGCGACGACGCGGATCCGGTCGCCTTGGTGTCGAACGCTCCCCTCCAGGATCGAACCTGCATCCAGCTCTCGACCGATCTGTTGAGCCGACATGTCCGTGTCCCCGTACTGGAGAACGGTGGTTCGGGAGATGACCATCAGGCCATCGATCTTGGCCAGGTGATTCAGTACGTCTCCATGAATCCCGCTGGCGAAAAAGAAACCTGCCTCCGATTCGTCCAAGTTGTCGAAGGGGAGCACGGCGATGCGTTGGGGGCTCATCACCCCATCAGCTCCCCCCGGGAACCGCGACGGCACGTCCTCCTCAGATTGGGACCACTGAAAGGTGAAAAATGCACCCATGGCGACCAGCGCCCCGCTAGACAGGAGAAGGACCGCCGAGACGAACGGCCGGCCTGCTTCAGGCCGGGGGGGTCCATCCCCTTCCTCCTCATCCAGGGTTTTGGTTCGAATCACCCCCCGAGGGGTCAGGTCATAGACCCATGCGAGAATGAGGGTGACGGGAAAACCCAAAAGGGCCAGGGCAATTACCCAACGAATGGTCCATTCAGGCCAGCCCAAAACGGGAATGACGATGTCTGCCGCCTCCAGAACAGCGAAGGCGACCATTCCGTACACTACGGCCACCCGGGCCACATGCCGACGGCCCGCTTCCTGAAGGAGTTTCCGAAGGTTGGACAACCGATTCCCTACGTTGAAGACATCACCGCCATTCTAACCATACGGAAGCTAGGGGGGTACGGTTCCACTCGACAGGACCGGGGTATTTGAACCGGGCCTAAGGCCCATGACGGTACGTCGAATCCACTTCGCGCAGGATGGACCTTATCGCCTGAGACTACCCCCACCAACCCCACCAGTACATCTTTCGGCCCCATCTCTCACCGAGGATTCGGCAACAGGCGGAACGTATGGAATGGATCACCACTCCCGAGGCCTGGATTGCACTGGCGACCCTGACGGTCCTGGAGATCGTCCTGGGCATCGACAACGTAGTGTTCATCGCCATTGTGGCGGGGCGCCTGCCGGAGGAGGAACAGAAAAGGGCCTGGAAGATCGGTTTGTCTCTGGCCATGCTCAGCCGCCTGGCCCTTCTCTTCTCCATCGTATGGATCATGGGGCTGACGACCCCGCTCTTCTCCCTTCTCGGAAAGGAGCTTTCCGGTGGAGACATTATTTTGATTTTGGGGGGGCTGTTCCTCATCGGGAAGTCCACCAGGGAGCTTCACCACAACCTGGAGGGGGATCAACCCGAAAGGGACTCGGAGCGTGGAGGTTGGTCCGGGACTTTCCTGGGCATCCTTCTTCAGATCGTGGCTCTGGATGTCATCTTTTCTCTGGATTCGGTCATTACCGCAGTGGGGATCGCCGACCAGGTGACGGTCATGGCCATTGCCATCGTTATCGCCGTAGGAGTGATGATGCTCTCGGCCGAGGCAATCAGCGCATTCATTCGCCGACATCCCACGGTGAAGATGTTGGCCCTGAGCTTCCTGCTCCTCATCGGAATGGCCTTGGTGGCAGAGGGCCTTGGGCAGCATATCCCCAAAGGGTACCTCTACTTTGCCATGGGCTTCTCCATTTTCGTGGAGATCCTAAACCTGAGAGTAGGGAAGAAAAAGGTGAAGCCGGTGAAACTGCGGGGTTCTATGCCTGAGGGTAGGTGAGGTGCTTTGGGGTCCAATCTCGAAGACGGGCAGAGCCTCAGGATTGGGTAACCGGGAAGGGGGGACCCGAGGTGGATCCATCGGCCGGCCTGAGCTCAGCCGCCATCTTTCGCAGGATGGTCCCGAGACGGACGTTCCCCTCTCGGTCCGCCCGTTCAGCGGCGCGAAGGAGATGCTTGACCCGACTCTCGACACTCATTGTGGTGGTCCCTATCCCAGTTTCAGTTTCATTCTGCCTACATTTATCCATACGACCGACCCCCGGTTCCCGTTTCATGCAGCTTGCGAGAGACACGGGCTGTGGTGAATCATGAGGGGATACTCCCACACCTAGATTCGGATTTCCCGTCAGACGGGAAGGAGTCCGAGGTTTGACGATGAAAAACTCCGAAAAGAGTCGTGCTCAGATCCAAGTTCGGGGCCCGATGGCAGGGTTGTGGAGAATCGCGGTTTACTACGTGGTTCTGTTCTTGGTGGCTGGGACCCTCTCCCGGTTCGATCTCTTTTACAGGGTGGTCTTTGGCCAATTGGGCGGCCTATCGACCTCTGGCGGCCCTCTCGACAATCCCTTTACGGACCTCCTCGTCTCCACTCCAGGCTCGGAAATCGGACTGACGGGAGGTGGGGATTTCACCGTGGCCGCCATCATTTCTCTTCTCGGCGCCTTGGCTCTCATGATCCCGGTGGCTTGGGTCTATCTCCTCACAAAGCAACGCCGGGGTTACGACGAGTCCGTCGTCCAGTCCATGCTGATCCTCCCCATCGCCGTGGCGGGCATGGTCTTCGTGGTGAAATACCACCCCGCCTTGGCTTTTGCCCTCGCGGGTATCGTGGCATCCGTCCGGTTCCGGACGACCCTACAAGACACCAAGGATGCCGTCTATGTATTCTTGGCCATCGGTGTTGGATTGGCTTCAGGGGCTTTTTACTTGTCGGTGGCAGGGATCCTGTCCATCGTGTTTAATGCGGTGATTCTCTACCTGTTTTGGTCCAACTTCGGGAACATCTACGCTGACCAGAGAAGCCGCACAGGGGCCATGGGCCTGGCAGATGTTCTTGCGGGCCCGGGTTCGGCGTCCTCCGCTATCTCCATGGGAGATCCCCAACTTCTTGAAGCCATGACTCAGGAGGAGATCCGGGACGTGGCAACGCGGGTAGCCCGAATGGACCGGTACCTGCGGGCCGAGATCCCCAGGAGAAAGAAGGAGAGACTCAACGCGCTCCTCATCATTCACGCTGATCAGCTCGTTGGAGCTCAAACCCTGGTGGAAGAGATCCTGGGGCAGATGGCGGTCCGCTGGGAGCTGGCGGAAATCCTCCCCGGGGCCGGCACGTCATCGGTTTTGGAGTACCTGGTACGGTTAAAGGCGGGTGAGTCCGCGGCCCGGCTTCTTGAGCTCTTGAAGAGTGCGCCGGGCCGGCAGGTTTTGGCAGCGGAGTTTCGGTCTTTGGAGGGGTTGACCGTCGACCGATGAGCCGACCCCTTCGCCCTGTCTCCAGATGCAGTCCAGCCAACGGACTTCTCAGAAGGGCTGTATTGCCGGTTGTAGGAGCCCTCTGCCTGCTGACCGGGGCGTGGATCCGTCCAACTCAAGGGCCGGAGCCTCGTCTTGACCTACTTGACCTCTCCCCTGATGCCGGGACCAGGGAGAAGCTCCCCAGGGTGTTGGAGGAGGTTTCGGGATTGGCCACGACCCCGGACGGACGGTTGTTCGCCCATAATGACGAGCGTGCCGTCGTGTACCAAATCGATCCGGAAAGTGGGGAGTTGCTCAAGGCCTTTTCGGTAGGAGCGTTGGGCATTCCGGGAGATTTCGAGGGAATCGCGATCGCGGGGGACCAGTTCTTCCTCCTCACGTCAGCCGGTCAGGTTCTGGAGTTTCGGGAGGGGGAGGGAGGTTCGGCTGTCGCCTACCGAATTCACTCCCTTGGGCTCGGAAATCGTTGTGAGACAGAGGGTTTAGCCTTCGACGAGGCCGCCGGCGCCCTCCTCGTACCCTGTAAAACCCCCCGGGAAAAAAACCTGCGGGGTCACCTTGTTGTCTTCTCGGTTCCCGTGAATACCATGAGACCCGACCTGATGCCCCGAATCCTTCTACCACTGGATGACCTGGATGCGAGGGGCTTGGGCGATGAGTTCCACCCCTCCGCCATCGAGGTCCACCCGCAGACCCACTCCCTCATCCTCGTTTCCGCCAGGGAGGAAGCCCTTGTGGAGTTGAGCCCTTACGGAGAAATCCTCGCGACGAAACAGCTCAAGCGGAAAGATCATCCCCAGCCCGAGGGCCTGGCCTTCTTTCCAGACGGCAGCTTGGTTCTAGCCGACGAAGGGCAGGGCAAACGAGGGACCATTACCCGCTACCACCAGAGAGAACAAGAAGGTGGAGGGGACCGATGATTCAAGAAACCGAGCTTAACCTTTTCGTGCCTTCTCCAGAGCTTTTGGTGCGTCTGGCGTCAGGGGAAAGGCCCTTCGGGATCCGAGCGGGCCCGCCACGCATCAAGCCGCTCCGGGAGACCTTCTTCGACACACCCGATCAGGCTCTTCGTCGCCGAGGGATGACCTGCAAGCTCAGGCAGGTTGAGGGGGAGGAGCCCTCAGTGGTTGTCACAGTGGGAGAAGGGCCCAACTCGGAAGGGATCACCTCCAGGTCCCGCCTTGTCGCAGCCGCCATTGGAGCGGGTGTATTCGAAACCCTCAGGGGGGACTCCGAACCGGCTGCCCAGATCCAGAAATTCGTCGAACCGAGCCAACTCCGCCCCCAGGTCGCACTGGACATCCAACGCCTCGGACGGGTGTATCGTGGTGGCCTCTTTCTCAAACCCGTCCTTCTTTTTTTCTTCGATAGGATCACCGTCCAGGTCGGAGGGACCACCTCGGTTTTCCATGAGATTTCCATTCGGAGGAGAAGAGAGGGAGGACCTCTTATCCGTGACATTGGTCGGCAACTCAGAGACGAATACCACCTTTTCCCTGACGGTCTCACCACTCTTCAGCGGGCGTACAGGGTTTCGGCGGTGGAGCAGAAAGCCGCCGATCAGGAATTCTCTCCTTACGGCCTGAACCTGGCGTTGGCGGTCTTCTGGGATGGGAGGCTGGGTCTGACACGAAGGGGAGATGAACTCCTCATTCCCACCTTCAGAGGATCCGGGGAGGATGCAGCACGTGCTCTCTCCGCAGATCTGACCGGTGACGCCGACCTTCCGCTACTTCGCCTTGGAACCACCGAACTTCGAGAGGGTCGAGCGGTCGCGGAGCTGTGGACCATCCCGGATCCGGTTTTGTCCTCTGAGGTCCTCGCCAACCGGCCCCAGCTCACATGGTCGCCCTGGCATAAACTCCTCGAAGAGGTAGGACGCCCGGATCTTCGGGACCCAACCCTGGTCTCGACACTTCTTCTGCTAACCCGGAGAAAGCTCCTGGGGCAACTCCCTTGGGTTCCCGGGCACACCGAGGTCCAGGTGGGGGAGGATGATCCGGCCTCCTCTTCTTTGGCGCCGGACGGTGGTCCCGACTTGCCTCCGGAACTCCGTCGGGTGGAAGGCCTGCTTCCCCTCCTGCGAGAAATCGAAGACACCCAAAACGACCTCGAGACTCGACTCAAGGCTGCCTCGCGGCTCTCCGTGGAATTGGATCGGGTCTTCTTCCAGGACGTGACCCGAGCAAAGGGAAGAATCCTCTCAGGAACCCCGGGGAAAGGTGAGGAAGCCCCCATCCAACTGGTGGATCTCATGTCCATTCGGATCAGGGGTATCGTGGACCGCGTGGACCGGTGCTTTGAGGAGGACATCTCAGGGAAACTGGAAGCACTGGGAATCAGTTTCCGAACGTGGGCCGGCCTCATGACCGCCGATCGGACCGCGCTAGTTGAACAGTTCTCCAGCCAGCATCTTCCATCCATGCAGGTGGCGCCGGAGTGGGGGCCGTCCTTCATTCCGGAAATGCCCCTGGCCGGGTGCGCCGTGGGTCTGATGGCCAGAATCCCGGGTGTTGAAGGGACCCGCTTTTTCCACGTGGTTCTCCGAAAGGACCCGCCGTCCTTCCTTCCCGTCCCCGGTAGCACCATGGTCCTCCCCCTCGAGGAAGTGATCCGCGGGTATTTCCTGACTCAACTACCGGAATTACAGGAAGCGGAAACCTTCATGTTCCGGTTCACAACAGGCGCGGCCAAGGTACGGGAGCGGGCACCGGAGCCCGACCCACCTCGGGCGGTTTTCGGGGAAGATGAGGATGAAACCGTGGAGGCACTGGAACCCCCCAGGGCCCCTCCACCCCCCTCGTTCATAGAAACCCGTCAAAGTGTCGTGGTTCGGATTTTGGCCCAACGGAAGATGCCCGAGAATTACCAGGCCCAATTGCTGAGGGGTTTGGAGAGACAGGTCAGCCGAAGGGATCCTCTAATCGGATGGTCGGATCTTTACCACGTGACGGGACCGCTGGAATGGTCCGGGATGGAGCGACTTCTCTACCTGGGGGAAGAATAGGGAACACGGGGGGCAAATACTCTTACAAACTGGAAGGAGCCTCCACCCTCAGGAAAGCCACGGTGATGTTATCCGGCCCACCCCGGAGGTTCACCTCCTCCACCAATAAATCCACCACTTCCTCCAGGGGCTCGGACCGGGCCCGCCGGACCCACCCCTCCACTTCCTCTTCATCCATCACTTTTTCGAGGCCATCGGAGCAGAGGAGAAAACAGTCTCCATCCCCAGCGGTTCCTTCCACCAAATCCACTTCGACATCGCCCTCAGTTCCGAGGACCCGGGAGAGGATGTGACCCAGGGGGTGCTTCCGCTCAGCGCTCGCCGGAATCTTCCCGGCATCCACCATGTCCCGAACCATGGTGTGGTCTCGGGATATCTGAGAGAAATCCTCGTCCGATAGAAGGTAAGCGCGGGAGTCCCCCACATGGCCCACTAGATAGATGGAAGTCTCGGGTGAAACCTTCAGAGCGGTTAGGGTGGTCCCCATTCCCGAGAGAGCCGGTTGGGATTCAGCCAGTTCGAGGATCTTCCGGTTTGCACTCAGGATGGATTCTTCCATTTCCTCCCCAGCCTGGAGACCCCGGGCCACCTCTTTCACGGCCAGCGCACTGGCCAGATCACCACCCGGCGCCCCTCCCATCCCGTCCGCCACCACCACGATCCCCTGGGACGGATCTACGGCAACGGTGTCCTCGTTTCGACGACGAACCTGGCCTACGTCAGAGCGCCCACAGGCTCTAATATGAAGGGACAATGCAGCGTACCTCCGAACGTTTTGGCCCCTCATT
>JBDHMC010000046.1:0-10128 GCA_039656355.1 Gemmatimonadota bacterium
GACAACAACCTCAAGCGGGATATCGATTTTTTCGTCTGCGACGTAAGCGCTCCCCACCAGCAAATCCAGGTTGAGGAAATCTTCAATAACCTCGGTCTTTACCACATCCCGTATGGTCGAAACCGGATCGACGTCAGGATTCCAAAAATCCAGCGACTTCAGTCGCCCACGACTGGCGTCAAAATGATGCTTGATGTGCTCCACCGTAGCCGTCTGCAATTCGCCGGTTTGGGGATGGGCTTCCTTCAACGCATGCTGGACGAGGGATTGGCGCATTGCCAGAAACGATTCGTCGGCGGCCGGAGCCTGTTTGCCTATGACCAGGTGCAGGAGCGGCTTGCCAGGTTACAGGCTTCGTTTACGGTGTGCTCTGCCATGTGTTCCTTCAGCAGCGGGCGGGCCAGCCTCAACGACGATCTTTCACGAAGCGGCCTCGCCGCGAATGCCACCAAATCCGTGGTGACGGACCTGATGCAGGATGCCTCTCAGTCGTTACTCCAGTTGGTAGGTGCAAAAGGGTACCGACTCGACCACATCGCTGGCCGGGCAACCGTGGACAGTCGTCCCTTCCAGATCTTCGAAGGCTCCAACGATATCCTCTACCAGCAGATTTCGGAGGCTGTGCTCAAGCTGATGCGGCAGTCGAAGGAGACGAACTTGCTCCGGGTTGCTTGGCACCTACAGGGCAGAAAACCGAATCCTGGCCGTGGACGACTACGAAGAGGATGGTTCTTGGTTGGCCTTTGTGGCCCCGGCGAAGCCGTAGGAGCGCAGAGGCTCCCTAGGCTAGGTCAGCACGTAGGGCTTCGCCATTTCGGTGAAGCTATTGACCTGAGCCTCCACCCAGGCCGGGTCCTTTTCCAACTCCATCGCCATCAGTTCCGCCACCCTCGGGGCAGCCTCAACCGCGGCCCGTGCGTCCAGGACCAGGGATCGGGTGCGGCGGGCCAAAACGTCGTCCACGGTTCTAGCCATCTCTTCCCTCACCGCCCAAACAACCTCACCCGAACGTGGGCGAAGCCGTGGATGTAGAGGTTCGGCGAGAGCTGGATCGGACTGAATGAGAGCATCCACCGCCGGTGCATCGGAGCCGTAGTCGGCAAGCTCTCCAAATCGTTCCGGGTGGGTGTGGAAGCCGTGGATATTCAACTCCCGAGTAACGCACTCCTGAGCCTCGAGACCACCAAGGATTATGCCGTGATCGACGGCATCCTCCGCCATCTTCCTATATGTGGTCCACTTTCCTCCAGTTAGGGTCACGAAACCGGAGTTGGACACCTGAAGGGTATGGTCTCGTGAAAGGGAAGCAGTGTCTCCGTTACCCCCCCCACCAACAAGAGGCCGCAAACCGGCAAAGCAGGAGAGGACGTCGGCTGGGGTCGGGTCCTTGGTGAGGTACCGGGCAGCGTGAGTGAGGAGGAACTCCACCTCCTCTTCCTGGGGAACTGGCTCCAACTGGGGGTCTTCGACCGGGGTATCGGTCGTCCCGATGACCACCACATCGTGCCACGGTATGGCGAAGAGAACTCGACCATCGTCGGTGTGAGGGACCATGATCGCGGAAGTGCCACCCAGGAAACTCCGAGGAAGAACCAGGTGCACTCCCTGGCTCGGCTGAATCATCGGGGAAGCCTCAGGGTCGTCCATCCGCCGGAGTTCGTCGGTGAACACTCCGGTGGCATTGATCACCACCCTGGCTTGGGGTCGAAACTCCACTCCCGTTTCTTGCTCTATGGCCCGGACCCCCGTGACATAACCCTCCCCGTCCTTTTCCAAACCCTCCACTCTACAGTAGTTCAGGAGTGAGGCTCCCTGGTCGGCGGCGGTCTGGGCGAGGTCCAGAAGTAGGCGGGCGTCATCGAACTGCCCATCGTGATAAACCACCCCTCCCCTCAAGCCATCCGTTTCGATGGTGGGAAGACGTTGGACGGTCTCCTCGCGGGAAAGGTTCTTGGACGACCCGAATCCGTATTTTCCGGCCAGAGCGTCGTACACTTTCATACCAATTCCGTAGAAGGGCGCCTCCCACCAGACGTAATTCGGGACGATAAACTCCAAATCTCGGACCAGGTGGGGCGCGTTTCGCCTCAAGCGTCCCCGCTCCCGGAGGGCATCCATGACAAGAGGGATGTCTCCTTGTTGCAGATATCGGACTCCCCCGTGAACCAGTTTGGTGCTTCGGCTGGAAGTCCCTTTCCCGAAGTCGCTCTGTTCCAGAAGGAGGACGCTGTACCCTCGGGAAGCGGCATCCACAGCTACTCCCACACCTGTGGCACCCCCTCCAATTACCAGGAAGTCCCATGGGCTCCGGGTTTCGGTGGCCGTGCGCAGCATTAAATCCCTGTTCATACAACGCCTTTCGATGGACAGTCCCGTCCGCACATCAGAGTTTCCCTTGGGGCAGGTTCAACCTAGCTTTCTCCGGCCCTATGCGGCTCGAGGTTGTGGGCACCGCCTTTCAACGACGAGCCGCCAAAGGGAATCTCTAAGGCATGACCCATTCAGAAACAAAATCTCAGTCACGAAGCAGATTAACCACCCTCCTCCAGTGTGTGGTTGAAGTCAGGCCGGAAGAGGTACGAGTCCTTCTCCTCTCCGGGGGCTATTTCTTCTTTATCCTGGCTAGCTATTACGTCATTCGCCCCATACGGGATGATATGGCGGTGGTGGGTGGTGTGGAGAATCTCGCCTGGCTTTTCACCGGAACGCTGGTTGGGACCCTGCTCGTCCATCCCCTCTTCACCTGGGCGGTCTCACGGTACCCACGAAAGCGGTTCATCCCGATCGCATACCGGTTCTTCATTGCCAACCTCCTCCTCTTCTTCCTCCTTATGCGGGCTGCGCCGGATGGAGCCCATGTGTGGGTGGGGAGGGTGTTCTTTGGTTGGACCAGCGTCTTCAATCTCTTTGTAGTGTCGGTGTTTTGGGCATTCATGGCGGATATCTTCAGGTCTGAACAGGCTAAACGCCTGTTCGGCTTCATAGGTGTTGGTGGCACCTTGGGTGGGATCCTCGGTGCTGCCCTCACGGCGAAACTGGCCGAAACCCTGGGACCCGTGAACCTTCTCTTGGTCTCGGCCCTCTTTCTGGAGGTGGCGAATCGCCTCGTCCGTGTTCTTGGGAGAAGGGTGACCGTGTCGGGCCTCGGGAACGCGCGGCAGGAGGAGGAGACTATCGGAGGCGGGATCCTGGCGGGAATCTCCGGGGCCCTTCGCTCTCCTTACCTGATGGGTATCATCTTCTTCATACTCCTCTCCACCTTCACCTCAACTGCGGTCTACTACCAACAGACGGAGATCGTCGGGCGAAGCTTTGAAGATTCCGGAGCTCGAACGGCATTCTTTGGGTGGATCGATTTCTTTGTCCTGCTGGTCACCCTCTTCACCCAGGCGTTGTTCACGGGGCGGATTATCAGGTGGTTTGGGCTGGGGGTGACCCTGGCCATCCTACCCTTCGTCAGCGTCGTGGGATTGGTATGGCTTGGGGTGGCCCCCACCCTAGTTGTCTTGTGTTTGGTTCAGGTCTTCAGGCGGGGATGGAATTACGGGCTCATGAAGCCCGCGTTGGAAGCCCTTTACACGGTCGTTCCTCGGGAAGAGAAGTACAAGGCGAAGAACTTCATCGACACCACCGTTTACCGGACAGGGGATCAGCTTGGAGCCTGGTCCAACAAGGGGTTCCTGGCTCTAGGAGTGAGCTTCACAGCCATGGCGTTCATGGCGGTTCCCTTGGCGGGCATCTGGGTGGTGACCGGACTGTTGCTGGGATCAGCCCAACGGAAGAGGGCGAACAGGAATCACTAGGAGTCTCGTCCTGGCCCTTCAGGTTCGATACGAGAGTGGGAAATTGCCTCGGTTGCGCGAGGACGGATAGATTCGAGTTGGTTCCACGAAAAGATCTCAAGGGGAGATGGACAATGGCGAACAGGAGGGAGTTTCTCACTGGGTCAGCGGCAGCGGGTCTCGGTTTGAGCCTGGGTGGGTTCTCGGTCATCGGTTGTGCAGGACCCGGTGACGGAGACGACGGTCAGGGCGCCGAACTCAGGTCACAGCCCGAGGTTGCCCGGGCCGATAGACCACTGAGGATCCTCATCCTTGGTGGGACTGGATTCCTGGGACCCGCACAGGTGGAGTACGCCTTGGCCCGCGGGCACACCGTTACGCTCTTCAACCGGGGTCGGACCAATCCCGATCTTTTTCCGGGGGTGGAGAGGCTGGTGGGTGATAGGGATGAAAATGAACCGGACTACTCGGCCCTGGAAGGTCGCGAGTGGGACGCCGTCCTCGACAATTCCGCGAATGTGGCCTCCTGGGTGATGGACGCCGCACCGCTTCTCAGAGACCGAGTGGGTCGGTACCTCTTCGTCTCCAGCATCTCCGCTCACACCGACAACAGCATCGTTGGCCAGGGCGAAGACGGGCCCGTTTTCACCCAGGAGGATTACGACGAGGCCATAGCCTCGGAGGCGGGTCCCGGCGCGGCCTTCGGCCCCAACAAAGCCCAGGCCGAGCGGGAGACGTTCAAGGCCTTCGGGGAGCGGGGGATCGTGGTGCGTCCGGGTCTTATCGTGGGCCCCCGTGACAATAGTGACCGGTTTACGTATTGGCCTGTTCGGATCGACCGGGGCGGGGAAGTCCTGGCCCCGGGGGACGGTAAGGATCTGACTCAGATCATCGATGTGAGAGATCTTAGTGAGTTCATGATCCACCTTCTGGAAGAAGAAGCCTCCGGGACCTTCGTCGCCACTGGCCCCGAGTTACCTCTTACCATGGCGGGAATGCTATACGGAATTCGTGCAGTCACTTCAACACCGGTCTCCATTACCTGGGTGAGCGGCGAGTTCCTCCGGGAGCATGAGGTAAGGGGGTGGACCGAGATGCCCGCCTGGGTCGACCCGAGTCCGGAAATGGCGGGCTTCAGCGCCTACGACGTTTCAAAGGCGGTTGGCGCCGGCCTCGCCTTCCGGCCTTTAGCGGAGACCGCCAGGGACACGCTGGACTGGTGGAAATCGAAGCCGGAGGAGGAGCGGACGATGCGTATGGGGATCGCGCCGGAGAAGGAAGCCGAGGTCCTGCGGGCCTGGCACGACAGGAGCGCTTCGGAGTAGGGTAGTCCCCGGAGTCGGATTTCCATTCCATCCCCGGGGGTCTATACTAACCGGAGTCGAATCACCGCATCTCCGGGGAGACTCCAACTATGAGCCTGGAAGACATTCAGGCCGTCATCGATAGTGCCAAAGCCCGAGGCGTGGATCATCTCGAAGGCTTTATCCGACAGAGGGCGCCGGGCATGCCCGAGCCCAAGGTCAAAGAGACCGCTGAGGTCGCCCTCGAGATCATAGAGTCCGTGCCCATTTTCATGGCCAGGGCGGCCCAGGAAGCTCGCATTCGGAAAATGGTCAGGACCATCCAGCCGGTGCTGGATCATGCCGAACGCTATTTCCTCCGGCCCGTGGACCTGATTCCCGAGATGACCTTGGGTTTGGCGGGTCTCCTGGACGACACCTACCTAGTGCTGCGAATCCTTCAGAACCTGGATCGGGGTCCGGAACCCTTCTTGGATTGGGACCTCGAGTTCCCGTTAGCGTTCCTCCGAGGTCTGGTGGGGAAGGAGATCGGCTCAAAACTCGATGCGATCTCCCTGGCGGCCATGGAGGAGGCCTCTCAACTGCTAGCGGTGGCCTGGGAACAGACCTCACACGACGCCTGATCGGTTCAGATCACCAACTTCCTCCGGTTTCCCTCAGGTAGGCGTCCACGATTCGGATGAACTCCGTGTTGGTGAGGTCCTCGCCTGGACGCCAGGGGCTTGAGCCGATCCAGCAATGTGGCTTCTTTCGCCCATATTCGAATGTGGCCCCGGGGGGAGGATCGGTTAGCCCGTTCAGCGCCTCTTCCATGAGCTCCACGGCATTGTTCAGGTAGTAGGAATCCATATCCCCCACTGTCACATGGATTTTGCCGGCCAGGTTTGGCCCCACACTTGCCCAGTTCTCCACCAAGTGGTTCGTCAGGTCCCAATTGTCTCGCCAGAAGTCAGCTACCTGATGATCGATTTCACCTGTGACCCTGTCCCAGATCGGCGCCGCGTACCCGTCTCCACCCACCGGACTGAAGAGGGCTTCCCAGATCGCCCACTGTCCTCCAGATCGGCCGTTGGGACCCACCGCCCGCTCGTAGGTGTTCTCCTGTCGAATCGTGGAAACGACGTTTCCATCGGGCCGCCGAGCGTTGGGTCGCTCGGGTGTCACCCATTCTCCTCCCCAGGTGTAGGCGTTGTCGTCCCCATAGATGTCCACGATCTGGTAGTAGTGGAAATCCACGGGATCAGGACACCATCCCCAGGCACCCCCAAAGTCCTCGGGGTTGAAGATCTGGATGGCCAGGGCCTCCCATCCTCCTGTGGAACCGCCAGCCAGGATTCTGGCCCAAGGATCGGAGACCATCCGAAACTCCTGTTCGAGGGCAGGGATGAGTTCATTGACGAACGCGTCACCGTAGGGGCCCACATTCACCGAATTCACGGAGTGGCCGGTGTCATAGAAGGGATTTGCATCCCGAACGGTTACTAGAATGACCTTGGGACTCTCAGATGATCTCCAGAACTCGGAGAATCCGGCACTCCTGCCCCGCCCGGACCCCGGATCGTCCGAGTATCCGAAGGGTGCGCTCCTCCCCGGGAAATGCCCGGTGAGGTAGAGAACCGGATACCGTCGGCCTGGATTAGTCCGGTATTCGGAAGGGAGGAGTATGTTGGCCCCGATGTACATATCCCGACCCCAAAAATCCGACAGGGCCTCGCTCCGGATCTTCACGAACCTAACCAGGTCCCCTTGGTCCGGAGGGTTCCCCTGCTGGAGGGAGCCTCCCTCAGGGACAGGATCGAGGGATGGAATCACCTGGTCGATGGCGAAACGATGGACTTCGTTCCGGCCCGGGTCGATCCGAAGCTGGCGGGGCTCACTCATAGCATTCCCCGGAGCTCTCCATGGGCTCTGACCAGCCCCGGAATTCAGGTGCATTTCCAGGACATGACCGTCAGCTCGCTGAAATGTCGTAAAGACGTTCAGGAATGCCTGAGCAGTGTACTCTCCGGGCGGAAGCTCCCGAATGGAGTTCAGTGGGTATCCCACCACCCCAGCCCCCTCCGGACTCAGGACCACTTCATCTCCTCCGGCCATCCCCGTGACCTCCATGCCCCAAAAGGGGACCCCCCGCACGCCGGTCTGCATCCGAGGTTCCCGTTCACCGTTTCGGGAAAGTACGATGTAGGCTCTTCCGGTGACGGGAACGTCCAAGCCCATGGCTCCGATCGCACTCGCCGCAGATTCGGTCAACTCGATGGCGAAGGACGGGACGGCGGGGTCTGTTCCGGATTCTGCGCACCCGACCGCGAAGAGGGTGAGGGCGGGGAGAAAGAGGAATCTCTTCATCTATCGAGCCTTCCAGGCAGCCAGGATCTCCGCTTCCCGCTCGGCCGAAAGGGGAAAGCGGGGATTGTTCCGGCGTTCCTCCGTAACCGCTTCAGAGAACCACCAGTCCCGGGTATCCAGGTGGGTTTGAGCCAACGGCCGCATTCTCAACCCCTTGGCCAGAGCGCGGTCTGTGTTGATGCTGGTGTACCCGACATGCGGACCCTCGAGGAGTACCCAGGGAACCGCGAACTCGAGACTGTGCTCCTTCAGGAAATCGTAGTCGTCTACCCAGGTCCATTGAACGTCTTTCCCCGTGCAAAACCGGAGGCCGTGGAGGAACTCCTCTTGAGTGAGAAGGGAGGAAGGCCCGGCAATGTTGAAGACTCCCCCGACCTCCGTCTCTACCAGATGCACACAGAACTCTGCCAGGTCCCGGACGTCCATCAACATCACGGGATCCGAACGCCTCCCCATGGCCAGGATCTCCCCGCCTCGCTCCATTCTATCTACCCAATACCCATGCCGGTCCTGGCTCTCCCCCGGACCGGTGAAGTGTTGCGCGCGGGCGATAATGGCTCTGTCTCCGAAGGCCTTTTGAGCCTCCAGTTCCCCCAGGGCTTTCATTACGCCGTACACCGCACTCCCATCCTCTCCGTTCGACTCGTCCTCGGTCTGGGGTTGGACAGATTCGTCTATGTCGGTGGTGAAGTAGGGGTAGTACACGCCGGTGGAGGAAACGAATAGGTACCGTCCAACCGAGTCTTTCAGGAGCTGAGCGGAGTCCCGGGCCCATTCCCACCTCGATGTCGAGTTGTCGAAGACGGCGTCCCACTCTCGCCCCTCCAGGGCTCGAAGGTCATCCTGACGATCCCCGATGAGGTGCTCCACCCTCTGGAAATCTTCCACATTGACGGTGGGCTGGGTCCTGCCCCGGGTGAAGATGGTGACCTGATGCCCACGCTCCAATGCGTGGTGAATCTGGTGGGGGCCCAGGAAGTTGGTGCCACCCAGGATCAGGATCCTGAGAGACCGGGACTGAGGTCGGTTCCCTCCATCTGTCGAAGTCTGAGATAGAAGATCCGATGGGAGGGCCCCTACTCCAGGGGGCCTGCCAGCCCCGAGAGCCATGGCGCCCCCCGCAGCTACCGAGGTTCGGATGAAGTCCCGTCGGGTGGTGGACATTTGATCCTCCGGTCTTTCAGATTCGCAGTTTTGTCAGGGGTAGAGGCGCAGGCGGTCCCAACCTCCATCAGCTCGAACGAACTTCAGACGATCATGGAGGCGGCTGGCCCGACCCTGCCAGAATTCCATCGATCGGGCCTTCAGTCGGTACCCGCCCCAGAAGGGTGGCAGCGGAATCTCTCCACCCTTGAATTCGGTCTCGTACTTCTTGACTCTCTCCTCCAACTCCTGCCGGGTGGCCAGAGGTTGACTCTGCGCCGAGGCCCAGGCTCCGATCTGGCTTCCGCGGGGGCGGGAGTGGAAATAGGTTCCCGAGTCCTCCTTGGTGATTCTCTGGACAGTACCCTCCAGCCGTATCTGTCTTTGGAGAATCGCCCAATGAAAGACCAGAGTGGCCTCAGGATTGGCGTCGAGTTCGGCCGCCTTCCGACTCTCGTAGTTCGTGAAGAAGACGAAACCCCGCTCGTCGTAGCCCTTGAGAAGTACAAGCCGGACTGACGGTTTCCCATCGGGAGTGGCGGTCCCCAGGGCCACGGATTCGGGGAGGTATACCCCTGAGCCGATGGCATCCTGGTACCAAGTATGGAACAGGGCCAGGGGATCATCCCCGGCTCCCTCCTCGGAGAGGCCTCCGAAGACGCCTTTTCCCGCTGTAAAGAAGGCTCGAACCGTGGACCAGAGCGCCATCCTTCAAGAACCTCCATGGAGAAGTGTGTTCCGGGCTGCTTCCAAGTGCGGGAAGATCCGATCTCCGCCCACCCTGGGCAAGTCGGGCCGGGGTTATTGCGTCAGGACTCTCACCCACCGACGTTCACCCTGGTTTACTACCCGGCGGGGGACCGTTTCGTCGGGGCAAGGTTTGTCACACCTCCACCGGAGGGCACAATGACTCGCTCTACGATCGGCCGTTTTCTAATCTTCGTTCTCGTGACGATTCCACTCACCGCATGCGGCTCTGATGCCGGGAATGCGGGAGTAACACTTTCTGAAGCAGAGATCCTGGCCCAGGCTCAGGCCATTCATGAGGCCGCCATTACCATGGACACCCATATCGATATCGGTGGGAACTATGGCACTCCGGAGGTGGATCCCTGTGCCGGTACCAACTCCAAGGTGGACATTCCCAAGATGGTCGCCGGGGGCATGGACCTGGCGTTTTTGGCGGCTTACGTGGGGCAGGGTCCACGGACCCCAGAAGGCCATGAAGCGGCCAAGCAAGCGGCCCTGAACAAAATAGCGGCCATCCACAGGGTGGCCGAGGAAATGTGTCCGGACCAGGTGGAGATCGCCTACTCTCCTGACGATGTGGAGCGGATCCACGCCACTGGGAAGAGGATGTTCGCCATCGGGATCGAGAATGGATACCCCATCGGGAACGACCTCTCTCTGGTCCAACGGTACTACGATCTGGGAGCCCGGTACATCACTCTCACGCACAACGGAAACAACGACATCGCCGACTCCACCAACCCCCGGGAGGGTGAAGAGGGGGAAAATGGTGGTCTCTCGGACTTCGGGAGTGAAGTGGTGGG
>JBDHMC010000047.1:0-9625 GCA_039656355.1 Gemmatimonadota bacterium
CGACCTTCGGGTTATGAGCCCGACGAGCTACCTGACTGCTCCACCCCGCAACAGGACAGAAAAGTTACCTTTTGTTCTGAGGAGGGTCAACCCTCCAAGGCACCGGTTTCTCGGCAAGTGTAGCCCTTGAGACCTTGTGTCGGAGTTGGGTTTCAGCCAACTTAGCGGTTCCCCATTTACCGGGGGATTCGGGACGTGGCGCAGTCCGGTAGCGCACTTGACTGGGGGTCAAGGGGTCGCCGGTTCAAATCCGGCCGTCCCGATAGAGAGAACCCGTGGCAGCATCAGCTGCCGCGGGTTTTTTCTTTGCTGTGAGGCCTGGAGACGCCGGGTGGGTAGTGGGGGTCTGGGGTTTTCCTTCGACGATGTTCTGCCGGCCCTCATGGACCTCTTCCCCCGGGATTGGACACCAGAGTACTTTCTGTCAAATGGGAGGCTGAAGTCTCGGCCGCCAAGACAGAAAAAGGAGTCTGTGGTGAAAGCAATCCAACGTCGCTCATTTCTGAAGAGGTCGTTCTCAAGCCTTGCCGCAGGTGCACTGCTTTCTGAAGTGGCCCGGGAACCTTTGCTCGCCAAAGCCCGAAACACGGCTGGTGTGTTGAGCCAAGTAGATGACACAGAGGCCTATTGGGAGTTAGTGAAAGCGCAGTTCACCTTCGTTCCGGGCCTCTACTACTTCAATAACGCCTCCCTGGGCCCCTCCCCTGAATTAGTGGCCGACGCAACGGAGAACTTCCGCCGCACCCTCGACGGATTCCCCTCCAAATACATGTGGGGCGGTTGGAACACCGACAAAGAACTGGTCAGGGAGAAAGCGGCCCATGCCGTCGGCGCTCTGCCGGAGGAAATCGCCCTGATCCACAACACCACCGAGGGCATGAACGTCATCGCGGCCAGCATGGATCTCGAGCCCGGCGACGAAGTCATTCTGGCGGATCATGAACACACCAGCGGAACCATTCCCTGGAGGTACTGGCAAGAGACCAAAGGGATCAAGCTTGTCCGGCCCACGCTTCCCCTAGTGCCGGAGAGTCCCGGTGAGATTGTCGATGTCTACCGCGCGGCAATCACCCCACGCACCAGGGTGATTTCCATGTGCCATATGATCAACACCAACGGCATGATTCTCCCCGTGCGGGCGGTCGCGGAACTGGCCCGCCCTAACAACATTCTGGTGGCTGTGGACGGCGCCCAGACCGCCGGCATGTTCCCCTTTGACCTTCATGAAATGGGCTGCGATTACTACGCAGCCAGCTCACACAAATGGCTCTTCTCCCCAAAGGGAGTTGGGATCTTTTACGCCCGCCAGGAAGCGCAGCAGCACCTGCGGCCCCTCATTGTGGCTAGCGGATATGAGGATGAATCGGTCCGCCGTTTTGAGAACTACAACACGCGGAATCTTCCGGAGCTCTTGGGCCTAGGCGTAGCGATCGACTTCCACAACTTGCTAGGCCCCGAACGCAAAGGGGAGCGGATATTTGGTCTGAAGCGTTACTTCCGGGAGAAGATTTCAGACAACCCGGCCTTCACTATCAAAACCCCTTCCTCCGACGAACTGTCGGCCGGCATCACCACCGTCGAGCTCGTCGGCCACCGCGTAAACCAGGTGGAGAGGACCCTTGCAGAAGAGTACAATATCAACGTTCGTCCCATGTCCAGCTTCGGCCTGAACGGTCTGCGGATATCTCTCTCTGTATTCAATACGAAAGAAGATGTTGATTATCTGGTAGGCGTCCTCGAGGAGATCTCCGCCAGCCAGCAATAGAACTCGGATCGGTGCGTACGATTCAACGAGAGGTCCTTGCCCATTCGCTTAGGTGTGGAGTAGCCCTCAGATGACCCATCTAGCACCGGAGGTTCAAGCGAAGTCCATGAGGATCGCCTGGGTCACCTCGGCCCTGCTGTTTGGTCTTGCCCTTCCCCACCCCACCCATGGTCAGACCGTTCAGGGGCAACTCCTGGAGTCCGGAACCAGCTCGCCAGTGGAGGGAGCCCTAGTCCTCCTTCTTGACGAAGCCGGAACGGAACAGGACGGGTACCTTACCAACGACGCGGGCCGGTTCCAGCTAAAGGCGCCCCAACCGGGGCGCTACACGATTCGCGCCGAACGGATCGGCTTCGGGACCGTCACCTCGGAGACGATCCGACTCTCCCCCGGCCAGGTCTTTCGGATTCAGCTCCAGATGTCTTTTGCCCCCATTCTCATGGAGGAACTCCGGGTGGAAGGGGATCGGCGCTGCGTGGTTCGGCCGGAGGAAGGGATGGCCCTCGCATCTCTTTGGGAGGAGGCTCGAAAAGCCCTGGTCGTCCAGGAATGGACGGCCCGAGAAGAGATCTATCCATTCCAGATCTTGAGGTACACGCGGAACCTGGATGTCTCAGGCCTGAAGGTGGAGTCCGAGACCCGACAGCAGTTGAAGACCGTCATGGCCCAGACTGCCATTCGGAGCAGGCCTGCCGCAAACCTGATGACTGAGGGGTTCGTCCAGCCATTGGGGGAGGAGGGGGACCGCTTCGAATACTTCGGGCCCGATGCATCCGTGCTTCTCTCCGACGAGTTCCTGGCCACCCACTGCCTTCGATTGGCCTATGGCGGGGACCCCGCTCCGGGACTTGGCATCTCGTTCGAGCCCGTGAGGACCGGCGGAGTTCCGGACATCAAAGGAACTCTTTGGCTCGATCCGGAGACCACGTATTTGAAGTTCCTTGAGTACGAGTATACCTGGGCTCCCCTGGATGAAGCCCGAGGCCTCGCCAAGGGCCGAGTCGACTTCGAGAACCTCCCGAATGGGGCCTGGATTGTCCGAAATTGGTGGATCCGCACGCCGATCCTGGAAGTCGATTGGGCGGGGAGATCCGGCCAGAGGAGTCAGGTGCTCGGGTACATCGAAGAGGGAGAGGAGATTACTCGGATCACCTCACCAGAAGAGGGTGATGTGCCCGGACCGAGAGGAACCTTGGAGGGCACAGTCTGGGACAGTACAGGCCAGGCCCCTCTGGCCAATGCCGAAGTGTACCTCTCCGGAACCCAACACGCTGCGATCACCGATTCTTCCGGCCGATACCAAATGGCCGACGTTCGAGAGGGTGTTTTCACCGCTGCATTCACCCACCCGAGGCTTGATTCACTGGGAGTCTACCCGCCCGGGGTTGAGGTTTCCATCACGGCAGGGGAGATAGCTCAGGCGAACCTTGTGCTGCCCCCGATGGGGTCCCTCCTCGAAGCGCTTTGTAGGGATGTGGAACGGGAAGAGAGCACACCAGCCGTTGTGGGAACGGTGCTCGACGCCGGTACAGGAAACCCCCAACCTGGCGCCACCGTGTCCTTGGTTTGGATTGATTACCGAGTTGAAGGCAGCGGGGACATCTCCGGGGATCGGATGAGTATCGAGACCACCACCAATGCACAGGGCCGGTACCGTGCCTGCGGTATCTCTCCTGGAGCCTTGGTCACCGTCCAGGCGGCATACTCAGAGTCGAAGGGATCCCCTGAAGAGGTGGTGGTCCCGTTTGGGACAATAACCCGAGTTGACCTGACCCTCGGCCGCAAGGCTTCCGCCGACCCTTCCGCCCAAGTTGCCCCACCGGCCATTACCTGCTCACAGGGTCAATCTTATCCGGGCCAGGGCGCCGTATCCGGGCGAATCTTGGAAACGAACACGGAAGTCCCTGTGGGCAACCTGAAAGTCTGGCTCATTTCAGATGAAACAGGAAAATCCGAATTCGTGCAGGCCGATGGTGGAGGCCGATTCCTCTTTTGTCCTGTGGAATCCGGCGGGTACTCTCTTCGGGCTGTGGTCCGCGGGTTCGGCGAGGCTGAGACAGGTGTGGAGGTTCACGCGAACCAGACGACATCCCAGGATCTCTCCATCGTGTTCCAGGATCCGAGCCGTAGGACCGGAGAGTTGAGGGGGAGGGTGGTCGCGGCTGAGGATGGAAGACCGCTCTCCGGGGCGCGAGTATCCATTCAGGAAACCGAAGAAGTGAGGGTCTCCGGGGAAGATGGGTCATTCACATTCTCCACCGTACCGGCAGGCACGGTGACCGTGACCGCCTCGTCGTTAGGGTACGCGGACTCTGAGGGCGGTGTTCTGGTTGGAGGTGGTCAGACCATCGATATCGAGGTACGTCTTTCGCCTCAACCCATCGAGATGGAACCCATCGTGGTGGAGGCTACTCGCTTGGAGATCAACGTGATGTTGGCCGATGTCCGTCGGAGAGCTGAATCGGGCTGGGGCACAGTCCTCATGGGGGAGGAGTTCGAGTTCCGCCTACGAACCGCCACCCGGACCACGGACATCCTGCATGAGCATGGGGCCAACGTCGTCAACAACGGCCGGACCCTCACCTTCCGACGGACGTTATGTGCCCCCGCGGTCTACCTCGATGGGATCAGGATTTTCAAGGGATCCGGGAGCAAGCTAGGAGGCGGGGGCGGAGATGAGGCCGCCCGGGCCGTAAACCTGGTCCACCCCATGGACATCGAGGCGATGGAAATCTACCGGGGACCAGCACAAACTCCGGGGGAGTTCCTCGACAGCAACGCTCAGTGTGGTGTGATCCTCATCTGGACGAAAAGAGGCGGTGGGTTCGACTAGGAGTCGGCACCCAACCACCGCAAAAAGCCTCGAGAAGAAAAGGACAAGTGATGCTAGGGGAGTTGGAGAGACAGGCAATCCATCGCCTTTGGAATCGAAAACTGGAACAGGACGCCGCACAACTGCCCCCTTCGAAACGTCACCGAAATCTCCAGCCTGCGAGTGCCGAATTCATCAGCTCTCTGGCGTCTGGCCTCAACGCGAACCGGATACTCGAGATCGGCGGCTCGAGCGGGATCTCTACGATCGCCCTTGCCGCGGCGGCTCGTGCGATCGGGGGCCGGTTGATCTCAATCGAGATCGAACCGGATCGACAAGCTGAATCGAAACAGACCATTGAGGCACTGGGTCTTAGCGATTGCGTGGAGTTCATCCTGGGAGATGCCGCCACCGTGCTCCCATCAATTGATGGGGTATCGTTCGTCCTCGTCGATTGCGAGAAGGAAGACTACGTGCGGTTCTTCGACATGCTGGGATTGAGTGCCGGGGCCGTTGTGGTCGCGGACAACATCCTCTCTCACGATCTGTCCGCCTATGTCCGGCACGTCCGAGGTATACCCGGTGCAGAGTCCCTGACCCTCCCCATCGGCCATGGGCTCGAGGTCACTCGGTTTCGGTAACCCATTACTCCGACCTGAAGGCTCTGGCCGGATCCACCAGCGTAGCGCGGCGGGCCGGGAGGAAAGCCGCCAGCCAGGCCACTACAGTTAGTCCCACCGCCACCCCACCGAAAACCACCGGATCGACCACCGCCACTTCAAACACCATGGATTCCAGCCAGCGGCTCAGGTAAAGGGCCAGCACCAGACCGATTCCGGTCCCGATGCCGGCTATGGCCATGGCTCGCGCGATGACCATGCGGCGGACATGGGGACCCTGAGCCCCCAACGCCATGCGGATCCCAATCTCGTGGCTGCGCTGAGCCACCAGGTAAGAGAGCACCCCGTAGATACCGACGGCGGCCAGCGCCAAAGCCATGACGGCGAAGACCCCCATGAGGGCCAGAGAAAAACGTTGGCTCGCGAGATTGATCCCGAGGATCTCCCTCATGGTCTGGGGCCGAAACAGAACCAGGTTGGGATCGATGCCTCTCAGCTCCTCCCGAATAGCCCGCTGGAGGGCGTTGGGGTCCCCCTGGAAAGCCACCACTTGAATGAGTGCCCAATTCCGGTTGTCAGCGAATTGAGGGTGGGGGATGTAGGCCTTGGGAGAGAGTGCGCCAAAAGCGTCATGGGGGGCGTCCTCCACCACCCCCACCACCCTTCGCCGAGATCCGGCAGCGACAACCATTTGTCCCACCGCCTCATCCTCCCCGAAAACCGATTCAGCCAACGACTGGTTGATGACTGTCACAGAGTCCGCTCCCGCCAGATCCTGGGGACCGAGCCATCGACCCCGGATCAGGTCCACATCCAAGGCTTGGAAGTAGTCTCCCTCAACCATCCGCATATCGGCTTGGACATTCTCACCCTCCTGGTCGCCCTCCCCGAGACGAGAAACGCCCCAGCTGTGGTACCGACCCTGGACCGGTAGCCAAGATGTAGCTCCTACCGCTCCCACACCCGGTAGGGCCGAAAGTCGAGGGAAGGCCTCCTGATAGAAGCGGGCCCTGTCCGAACCCGTCGGATACCGGGCCTCCGGGAGGTGAACCTCGTAGGTCAGCACCCCCTCGGTCGCCACCCTCAAGTCCACATCCTGGATCGCCCGAAAGCTCCGGATCAGGATGCCCGCACCGACCAAAAGCACCAGGGCCACCGCCATCTCGGAGACGACCAGAATGGATCGGACCTTCTGCTGGTGTCGGCCTCCCGTGCTCCCCCGACTCTCGTCCCGAAGACTCATGGCCAGGTTATCCCTCCGGAGGCGAAAGAGGGGAGCCAAGCCGAACACCAGCCCTGTAAGCACCGAGACAGCGGCCGAAAAGAGGAGGACGGTGCCGTCCAACCCAATCTCCGACATTCTTGGGAGTCCTTCGGGGCTCAGAAGGGGAAGGACGCGGACGCCCACCCAGGCGACAGCGACCCCCAACGCCCCTCCCAAGGCCGCGAGGACCATGGACTCAGATAGGAGTTGGCCTACCAGGTCCCCTCTCCCGGACCCCAGCGCCGACCGCACAGCCAACTCCTTCTCCCGGGACACACTCCGTACCAGGAAGAGGTTCGCCACGTTCACGCAGGTACTGAGGAGCACCAGGGCCACGGCCGTCATGAGAATCCACAGGGTAGCCTTCACCCCACCCACTTCATCCTCTTGGAGGGGGACGACCCTTGCCATCCACGTGCCCACGGAGGCCCACTCCTGTTCTTCGCCGATAGCTCGGGCCAGGACATCCATACGTTCCTGGGCCTGGTCCACCGAAACCCCCGGGGCCAGCCGCGCCACCACGGAGATGTAGTGGTTCTGTCGGTGGTTATAATCTCCCGGCCTCAGGTCCTGAGGTGTCCACACCTCTACGTCCCCGGCGCCGGGCCCCCTAAACCCCCGAGACATGACTCCCATAATCTCATGGGCCCGCCCGTCCATGATGATGGTACTCCCAAGGACGTCCCGATCTCCTCCGAAACTCCGCTGCCAGAGCCCATGGCTGATAACGGCCAGGGCCAGATCATCGCGTTCTTCATCAAGAGTGAACCCCCGACCAAGGAACGGCTCCACTCCCAGTGTCGAGAAATACCCTGAACTCACCCGCATCCGGATCACCCGTTCGGCGCCCTCGTCCCCAGATAGGTCCGACCCCAGCTCCCGGTAGTTGTAGAAGGCCGCCATGCTACCGAACACCTCGGCCTGGGCTCGCCAATCCGTGAAGTCGAGGCCGGTGACGAAACCGTGGGTGAATTCCCGTTCTCCGGTTTCCGCCGATTGCCACTCCTGGTAGATCCGAACCAGTTGGGAGGGCTCTCTATAGGGAAGGGGTTTGAGGAGGACCGAATTCAGAGCCGAAAACACAGCGGTATTTGCGCCGATCCCAAGGGCCAACGTGAGGACGACAATGGCGGAGAACCCGGGACGTTTACCCAGACCCCTGAGGGCAAGGCGGAGATTCTTCAGGGTCTTATCCACGAATCCGGGCTCCTGATCAGGCTAGGGGTCGCAAGAGGACTGTGGCCGGGAGATTTTCTCCAGGCCCATCCTTCCATCTTTCGTTAGACTCGAAAAGGGCGGGTTTGGTTCGGAAAGATGGGAACTTCAAAGGGCCCGCATGCTCACCGGTTGTTTAAAAGAGCCTTATCGTCGCGGAATCACCAATGTGTGCACCAGGCTCCCATCCACGCCGGTGACCACCACCTTGAGTTCGGCCGTAGTCGCTTCCACTCGTGCGATCTGCTCCTGACCAACGACAAGCAGGTGATAGGAATGCTCCACGTCTGGCCCAGGCGGTGTGTATGAAAACCGATGCCGATGCCCGGAGATCACCAGGTCCACACCGGCTGCGTTGGCAGTCTCGATCCAGGCGTCGGGTCCGTCAGCCAGCCAGCCCCACCTCGGGGAGTGCATCAGGATGACACGGAATGGCGCCTCGGAGACCCGGGGCGTCTTCATCACATGTTCACGAAACCAGACGAGTTCCTCGGCACGGTACGGCGCGGTTCGGTTCAGTTCGGCGTAAACGTTGGTGTCATCTGGCTTGTCCTCACCGGTGTCCAGGACGATCAGATGCACGGGCCCGGCGTCTCGTGCGTAGTAGAAACGCCCTTCCGGCGTCGGGACATAGTCAAGCAAACGTCGGGCGAACGGGCCACGGAGCTCGTGGTTGCCGCGGACGAAGAATAGCGACTTGGTGTGGGCCAGAGGTTCTAGCGTCGGACGGAGCCACACCCGGAAGAGGTGCTCTTCGGTGTCCAACCAATGGAAGGCGTCTCCCGCATGCACGAGGAACTCCGTCGAGTCCCAATCGATGGCGTCGTTCAACTGACTTATGAGACCAGCATCCTCATGCGTGTCCGTGACGACGCTGAAGGAAACGGACGGGCTGTCTCGGTCGAACGTCGTGAACTGGTGCGGCCCGCTTTGAACGTCCAGTCCTTTATCTGGCCAGTACGCCTTGAGTTTCACAACCCTCGTCGCAACGACCTGATAGCTATAGACGGTACCGGGTGACAGATCCGTGAGGTGCACCACGTGACGGGTGCCGACCGGGATGAGGCCATCCATCTGCGGCTCGGCCACCACCGACAAGTCGCTGCCAACCCCGTAGCGAACCTTCGCATGGCTGGGCGTGTCGGTGAACCAAACGATCGTCGCTGTCGTCTCGCCTGTGGCCACCAGGTACGGACCCTCAGTGATCACAGGGCGCGTGTCGAAAACTTTGAAAGGTTCGGACTGGGCCGAAGCCGGGGCGGCCATTGTCAGGGTCGCGGCGGAAAGGATTAGCGCTCGAGCGATCATGGGCAGAACCTAGATTGCAGTAGGTGGGAGT
The DNA here is from genome assembly GCA_039656355.1 of Gemmatimonadota bacterium. Lineage (GTDB taxonomy): Bacteria > Gemmatimonadota > Gemmatimonadetes > Longimicrobiales > Gaopeijiaceae > JABDNZ01. The sequence goes on from JBDHMC010000047.1 coordinate 9,016, forward strand.
GGCTCACAGAACCGTCCTCGCCTATCGGCCTGCGCCAGGGGTGGAATAATCCAGATCAAAGGTCGACAGAATCAGGAAATGGTCAGAAGGGAATCCACCAGGGCGCGTTGAGATGACCCTCGTGGAAGTGTTCTTCAGGCCGGCGCCCTTGTAGTACAGCTGGTCGATCCTCCGTCCATTCCGGTGGGATGCTCCGGGGAACTCCTGGACATCGGGGAAAAGACTCCTGAACGCATCTGTAAACCCTGCTTCCAGCAATGCCAGCGAAGCCGGACTATCCCCTCCGTCGGTGTGTGGAACAGCATTAAAATCGCCGGCAAACAACGTGGGAATGAGGTCGGATTCCTGAAACCTGGTTTGGTGAAAATCGAACACAGCAGGAAACTGGTCCATCCCATACCAATTCGACATCACATACATATCCTGAGTTCTGCTTATCGCCACCTTCACGCCCACATTCTGGAAAGGTGAGTCCTCCTGCACATGGACTTCTTTGATGGGAAACCGACTGAGCACCGAAATATTGGCGCCTTGGTTCAGGTAGTCCCAATCAACGGTGGTCGCGAGATAATAACCCAGTTCCGCTGCAATGAAGTCGCCGGATGAATAC
>JBDHMC010000048.1:0-9961 GCA_039656355.1 Gemmatimonadota bacterium
GTTTCGGTCCGAGGTGAAGTAGACCGTGTTCCCCATCCACATGGGATCGGTATCGTTGGACCTTCCCTGAGGCTGAGGAACCTCCACCACCTCATGGTCGTCCCGGTCGTAGAGCCAGATCCGGGACGTCCGCCCGCCCCTATAGTTCTTCCACTGATTCATCGCAGCGGAGAGCGGGGTGTAGGCGATTCGGTTCCCACCCGGAGAGAGAGCAGCCTCCGAGGCGTTCGGGACGGGAAGTTTCTGGGGCTGGGCCCCCTCAACCGACACGGTGAAGAGTTGAGCGAACCGGTTCGTGAATACTTCTCGCTGAGACAGGAAAAGGACGGAGGATCCGTCAGGGGTCCAATCCCGAACCAGGTCGGGGGAAGGGTGCCAGGTAAGCCGAGTTGGAGCTCCCCCGTCAACCGGCACCACGAAAACATCGGAATTCCCGTCGTATTCAGCCGTGAACGCCAGCATGCTTCCGTCCGGGCTGAACCGAGGGGTGTTCTCCGTTCCCGGATGGGTGGTGAGCCTGCGGGCTCCGGACCCGTCGCGGTCGGCCAGCCAAACGTCCCCGTCGTAAACGAACGCGATGTGTTGCCTACTCACTGCAGGCTGACTGAGCAAACGGGTGTCGTCTGCGTCCTGGGCAGACCCCGGCGAAGAAAGGAGAAGGACAGTCGAGAGGGCCATAAACAGGAATCTCATTTCGCACATCCTCCTGGGGAGCGAATGGGGGTGCAGGAATTGGGGGATTATGCTGTTAGTTTGCCCGGAATGGGCCGGAATCACAAGCCTCCGCACCACTGGGACTCCGTCTCAGGAAGCTGTACACCAGGAATGTGGCATGCCTGTTTGACGCTCCTTTGACGCCCCCACCGCACACTAATGGGAGTATTCGCGGGTCTCTTTCGCCCCCCACCCACATCACTCTGTGGGGAGAGTGGCCATGCTAGAAGCCTTCATCGACGCCCCTCAGCGACATGACAGAGTCACGGTCTTTCCTCTCATCGCCCCCCAGGCGCCGATGCTCCCCTATCTTCTTTCCACCGAGGTCCCTGGCTCCAGCGCCCTGACCGTCAGGGAAAGGGGTGAGGAGCCGGTTCCCATGCTCCTCGCCCGAAACAACAGCATCCATGCGCTTCTCATTTTCGCCGGGGAACCATTTCCCGGTGGAAACCCCGGTCGCCATGTCGAACGATCCATCCTTTTGGCCGGTAAGCACGTCACTCAGATTCCCGCTTCCTCCAAAGAGGCTGGAGGTTGGGTGGGTCCGGATAGGGAAGCTGAAATCACGGAGTGGCTCGAGAGCTTTCCCCTTGAAACCCAACAGGTCGGGTTTCTTGCATTCCATGGGGATCAGATTCTAGGGCTGGAAGCGCTGGGTTCCGCCAACCTTTACAAACCCCTGCACCGACGCCTCCTCATTCGGTTTCTGAAGAAGGCACTCAACCACCCGGCCGAGACCAACGGGGATCTGGCCGCTTTGGAGGCTGGAGCCAAGAAGATGGTCGATGCCATCGAAGTTGCAGACCGTGAGCCTACCAAAAGGGTGGGGCTTGGGGACTATTGGTCTCTGAGTGGGCGGGTATCGGGAGGAGAGTTGATCTACGAAGGTCGTTTGATCCATCTGTGGGCACATCCGGCACCGGGTGGGGCGACCGCCAATCCAACAGAGGGAGGGGGGGGCCAATGCTCCTAGCCTTCGCCGACACGCCCCAGCGCCATCAACGGCTCACCATCTTCCCGGTGGTGGCCGCTGATGAGCCGCAACTGTCCTATCTTCTCATGATGGATGCCATGCGACGGGGCGTCCTCACCATCGAGAAGAACGGGGCGGGAAAGGCCCCCCATCTCATCGCCCGGAATAGCGGCTCCGAGCCCGTTCTGATCCTGGATTGCGAGACGGTTCGGGGAGTGGGAGAAAACCAATCCACGAATCAATCGGTCCTCCTTGGGCCGGAGAGCGTGACCGAGGTTCCCGTCTCATGCTCGGAAACCGGGAAATGGAGCTGTGACGAACGAGAGAAGAAATTCTCCGAGCGGCTCGCCAAGTTCCCCCTGTTGGAAAATCAGGTGGGCATTCTGGCATTCCTGGGGCGTCAACTCCTGGGCTTGGATGCTCTAGGATCCCCCGACCTCTACTCCCCCCTTCATCGCCGACTCCTGACTGGGTATCTCGTCACCGCCGTGGCCGCAGGGAAAGGGGGAACCCCGGAGTCTTCGGCAGAAGAATCAGAAATCCAGGCGCTGGCCATGGCTTTGGAAGGTGCAGTGAGGTTGTCTGCCCCCTGCCCGGGGCATGGGGAATACTGCACCCTCCACGGAGAGATCACTGGAGGGGAACTGCGCCACAACGGCCACCTCGTGCACCTTTCGGTCTTCCCAAACGGCGCGGCAGCCTAGGGAGCCTCGGCGCAAGGGGGGTGGGAAGAGGCTCCCAACTGCAAGAGTAGGGGTTCTTCCAGATAGGGAATGCCCGTGGACCAGTGGCCCACGGGCATTCCCTTGAGGACCATCTCAGGTTGGGAGAAAGTCCTCCACACTCGGACCGCTCATCCGCTCCGCTGTTTCAAGATGCTCCTGGTAGCGGTCCGGGAACATGGCGGGATGGGACGGACGGAGTCGGTTCAGCCCTCCCCATTCCCTTCCACCAGAACCGTGATGACGGCCTGAACCAGGCGGGTCACAGAGGCCATGTACTCGAGATTCACGGTGTCCCAGGTGTCGGTAGGGCGGTGGATGTGGGGGGTAGTATCTCCGTTCCTGTATTCCTCGGTGAGGCCCACAGCGGGCATCTCCATCCGGCGAAAGGCCGAATGGTCCGAACCGGACTCCTGCGTAATATGAATCTGGCCCGAAAACCCCGAAGCCTCAGCCACCTGCTGGTACAGGTCGAAAGCCCCATCGTAGGGGATCTCCAGCTCGAAGGCCCCATCGCCGTCTTCATCCCACCCCATCTGATCGATGGTGTGGACGGCCACCACCTCCTTTCCCTCTGCCGCCAACATCTCGGCGAAGGCCCGACTCCCCACGAGGCCCCGTTCCTCCTCATCGAAGAGGACCAGGAAGACGTTCCTCTCACGGGCAAGGAGAGTCTTGAGATGCTGGGCCACGGCCAGTACCACCGCACACCCCGTTGCGTTGTCGCTTGCCCCCGGGGACCGACTACCAGTGTCGAAGTGAGCTCCCACCACGACATACTCGTCGCCCCCGGTGGTGCTTGGTAGTAGGGCGTAGACGTTCTCCCCGTCCTCACGGTATGGCTGGCGTAGGGGTTCCAACCCCAGGGATTCCAGAACGGATGAAAGATAGGATCGGACCACCACCCGGTTCTCGGGCGATCCCCGGTTCTGGAGCGTCACCCCAGAGGAGATCTCTTCGCCCCCCGTGAGTCGCCGCACCACTTCCCTCTGGAAACTGATGAGGGATGTCCCCGATTCCTGTGCGGGTTCTTGTGCGAGAACAGCTATAGCCCCGAAGAAGAACCCCCCAAACAAGAGGGTCCCGGAACTCAGGGCAAAACGATTCATGCGTGCAAGAAGGTTCATCTCTTTTACCCCGTCGTGGATACAATCACCGCCGGCATCACCGTGGCTACCATGATCGCGACCTGCATGGCCTCAACCACTTCCTTCACAGCAGCCGCCGTCATCGACCCTTCCCCGATCTTCTCGATTCGCTTCTTCCGCGCTTTCAGTTCCTTTTTGTCGAAAGCGTTCTTGAGGACACTGGCTTTATCAGCCAAGGCCACCAAAACCGTGGTCCGGGGATCCAGCTCTTCTGTCTCGGTGAAGATGGCTTCCCGGAGACGCCCGACAAGCTCCCTCTCAGGACCCGGATCAAGCTCGGGGTAAATCTTCCGTGAGAATATCAGGAGGACCTTCCCCTCGTCCGCCCTCAGGATTCCGCGTCTGCAAAGCTGTTGGGCCGCCCGATGTTTCAGCTTCTTCAAGCCGGCGAATCGGGACACCCATGTTTCCAGAGAGCCCCTCCGCTTAGCGGTTTTCAGCTTCTCCAGGCACTCATCGAGGATTGGGTCCCCTGTGGCGGCCGGGTCGTCCAGGTTGACCAGCTTCTTTTTCTTCTTGGCCTGGTCTATGCTGATTTTCCCCATGAGAAGCAGGTCCGCCAGGAGAGACCCTCCCAGCGTGTACGCGAAGCTGGTATCGTCTGCCGCCACCGTGCCCTCCCTGTCCCGCAGGGCCAGCAGCATGATCTCTTCGTAGAAGTACAGCTCTTTTTGTGTTCCCATGGTCAGCTTCCACCTCCCCCGCCGCGTCCGCCCTGCCCATTCCCGTTTTGCTCAACCATGGCCCGGTCCCGCTCCTTTTGCAGGAAGCTCCTGCCCGTCTCCATCCACCTCGCCGCTGGCTTACCCCGGAGATGGTGGTCGTAGAACTGCCGCATCCGAATCTGGAAGTCACGCTGGTTTTCGTAGACCCTCAGATGATGAGGCTCTCCAGGATAGGACATGAGGATGACGTTCTCCTTCTCGTGCCACCGGAGACCGTTGAAGAACTCCACCGCCTGGAGCCACTCCACCGACCCATCCGCCGTTCCGTGGAGGATCAGAAGCGGTGTGTTCATATCCCCTGCGTTGGGGGTAGCGGACTGGTCCAGGAACAGCTCAAGGTCGTCGTAGGGGTTGGTTCCGAAGCGCCCCTGACCATAGGTGTCGTAGCCGTGCTGGTTGGTTCCGGAGCTCTTCCAGAGTTGGTTGAAGTCGCTGACCAGGTTGGTGGCTGCAGCCCCGGTCACAATGGCGGCGAAACGGTCTGAGTGGGTGGCGACGTAGGCTGATCCTTGGCCGCTGAAGGAGTGGCCGTGGAGTCCGATCCGATCCGGATCTACATACCCCATTTCTTCAACCTTGTCGATGGCCAGATTGAGCCCCTCCAGCATCTCGCTATGGGTCTCCCTGACCCGGAAGTGGATGTCGGGTTTCATGACCAGGTACCCGGCGCTCACATACTCGGCGAACATAGGCGTGTCCCGAGAGGTTGGCGTCGGATACGAGTGGAGGTTTTGGGAGTTCTTCTCGTAATAGGTGATCAACATGGGTCTCTTCTCCCCTTCGACATAGTCGTAGGGAATCCCCAGTATCCCTTGGAGACGAACACCGTCGTGGGTTTCGTAGTCGAAGAGGATCTGCCGGCCCCAGTTGAACTCGGCCTGCTGGGGATTGGCGTCGGTCACCTGGTGGAGATTCGCGAAGTCCAGCCCGGACGTGTGATAGTCGGGGAAGGTCTCGAAGTCCTGCCGGGTGAGGAGGAGGACATCGGCGGAATCGGCTTTCACTGGACGCCCGAATCGTGCGTCGTCCACGACCAACTCACGGAGCCGGCCGTTCTCCAAGCGGTAGAACCCAGCCTTCTTGGTCCATTGGCCATAGGCCGTGAAGGTGAGGGGCTCCTCCAGGTCGATCTCATCCTCTTCCGGATCCAGATCCAGAATCCGGAACTGGATCTCCCCCTCGGCCCCGGAGCCCTGAGTCAGATCGGTGGGGGTTCCGCCATCCAGAGGTTGAATGAACAGATCGTAACGGTGACGCAGGATGACGGCGGATAAGTCCTTGGTCCAACCGGCGATTCCGTGGGGCGGCTTTTCCCCGAGACGGTCATATTCCTCATTCTCCAAAGGAACGGGAAATCCTTCTGTGAGGTTTTTGTGCTCACCAGCTTCCGTTCGGTAACTCCAGACGTTTTGGTCTTTCCAATAGAGGTAGTGTTTCCCGTCCGGACTGAACCCAAGCGTCCTAAGTTGCTTTTCCAGAACCGGCGTGCGGTCACCCGTATCCAGATCCACCAGATAGTAGTCGGCGTAGCTCGGCTCCCAGTCGGACCGGTAGGGTTGGTCGTTTCTGCCCATGGCGAATCGACCGTTGTCGCTTACCTGCACGACCTCCATGGTTTCGTCCGTGAGTTGGACGAAACGGGCCGTGGGCCGGGAGGCGGATCCCTCCACGTGCACCACCGAGGTGTAGGTCTGGTTCCGGTCCCGGCTGGCCCGAACGATCTGGACAGACTGGAGCCGTTCGTCACCAATGTGCCAGATGTCCACGTCGGCCATGAAGTCCGGGCAGACACCGTCCAAAACCTCCTCGGGTCCCAGGGGACGTCCATCGGGGGCGAAACGGGATGCCATGGTAGAGATCTTCGGAGTCGCGGATGCTGAATCAGTCCCTGCGCTGGTGGAATCGCTTCCTGCGCTGGTGGAATCGCCCCTTGCGCCTCGGCGCCCGGCGGTCTCCTCCGCGGGCTTGCACAGGGTCTTGGGAGCCGGGAGTTGGGGCCGGGTGGCCACGAACACTTTGCTGGCGTCTTCAGCCCAACTCAACGCCCCTTTCTCACTCAGGACCCAGTCCTCGGTAACGGGGTCAGGCACCCGGGAATCGGTGCTGTCTTTCGCTGGACGGGGATCCAACACCACCGCTTCGAAGGACTCCGACAAGGCTGGCCAAAGGAGGAGGGCGTTCACCTTTTCCACTAACTTTTCGTCCTCGGCCCCTTTTAATACGGCAAGGGCATCCGCAGAGGGCTCGTCTTTCTCGTCCCCCCAGGTAAGGCGAGCGTAGTCGACCTTTCGCTCGGCATCCAACACCCTCCGGGCTCGGGTGGTGAGGTCCAGAAGATGAACGCCGTTGGATTCCCCTTCCGGTGTGTCCAGGGTGTAGGCGAGCCGCATACCCCTCTCGTCGAAGGCCCATTCGCCCACGTAGGAGATGAGTTCTTCCTCCCCGGACGAGAGGAAACGAACCAAAAGGTCCGTTCCATCGTGTTCGGCCTCCGAGTCGGTCTTTCGCTTCTTCAACACCAGGGCGCTACCTGATTCGGCGAAACCGAAAGCCTGGACATTCTCCCAGCGCACCGTGTCTTGGCTCTGAAGGTTGTACAACTCCACGGTCCGGGCCTGTCCTCCGCCACCGCCTCCACCCCTGCCGCCAGCTCCCCCCGGGCCACTCGGAGTCGCTCCTCCACCCCCGGCCCGGGCTCCGCCGCTCTCCTCGTCCTTCGGATTCACGTAGTAGGCCACCCACCTGGAATCTCCAGTGAATTGCGGACCATTCCCGCGAACCACCACGTAAGGCTCCCCCCCGGCCACGGGTTTGATGAACAGAGAGTCGTCCACCTCCCGCCGGCTGTAGGCATATGTCACCCAGCGACCGTCTGGGGATAGGGACGTCTGACCCACAGACCGCCACAGAGCATAGTCGTCCACTGTGAGGCCCTTCTTCTCCTGGGCTGGTCCAGCCTGGGTGGGCACCTCTTGGCCCGCCAGCCGGGTCGCCGTCAGCCCGGCGACTCCCGGGGATTGCGCCACCGGGGCGAATCCGGACAGGAAGAGAAGTGAGCCGGCCAGGTAGGCCGGAAGTCCACGCGGGAATCTGGTCATTCTCATAACAGTGCCTCCGGAAGATCCGACGGGTCCGAAACACAAATGGGAGCTTTCCGGGGAGCAGGATGGGCCGGTGCCCGGCGCCCGGCAAGAGACGGCTCCCCCCACCCCGAGAGATTTTCCTTGCATCTTCGGGAATGTCCTTGAAGGTTTCATTGTTTCTTTCCCCACAGACCTCAGGCTCTTCGATCTCGATCCCGTTCCCCGGGCCCGGCCCCAGGTCGGCGTCCCATATCACCGCCACGAATAGGAGAAGACATGCTCAGACTCATTTCGAGGGCCGCCTTTCTGGCCTGCAGTCTGGCGCTCGCAGCCGGACAAGCCCACGCCCAGATTCCGCTGAGAATCCTCGCGGGCCCGACCTTCAGCAACGTATCCACAGACGAGTATGATACCAGCTCGAAGGTCGGATTCTTCGCGGCGGTAGGGACTTCCTTTGCCCTATCCGAGAGCGTTTCGGTTTCGCCCTTTCTGGGCTTCGTGCAGAAGGGGGCCGAGTTCTCGGACGACACCCAGGACACCTACTCCTACATCGAGATCCCGGTTCTCCTGGGCACCCAGATCCCGTTGGGCGAGAAAGCGTCACTCTCCCTCAGCGCAGGACCTCAGTTCGCATTCAATATCAACTGCGACGAGGACGGGTACGACTGCTCGGAGTATGATAATTACAAGAGCACGGAGTTCGGGATCGTGGCAGGCGCTGGGATCGGCTTCCCTCTAACCGACCCCTATAGTGTGTCCTTCGGCGTGAGCTTCGATTTTGGACTCACCGACGTCTTCGACGACTTGGACGGAGGCTACAAGAACCGGGTCATCTATCTCTGGGGCTCAATAGGGACCATGATCGGCGGTTGAGACCCCGGCGGGTGAGGCCCCGGCGGGTGAGGCGGTAGCGTCTCCGCGGCGGTCAGCCCTAGCCCTCATAACCCCCCGATCTGCATTTCCCTAATACGGAAGGTCGGGGCGGTCATGGTGCGGGTGAGGTCCAGATCGCTGCCTAGCATGTCGATGCCACTCAACATCTCGTCGGCGGAGGCGGCGACGGTAAGGCCCATGACCGGGAAGGCCAAGCGCCCGTCCTGAATCCAGAACCCCTGGGCCCCGCCGCTAAAGTCTCCGCTGACGGGGTTGATACCGTACCCGGTAACGCCCTTCACGTAGAGGCCGTTGGGCGTGGACCGGATGATCTCTTCGGGATCCGTCTCGCCGGCTTCTACATAGAAGGCGTGGGGTCCGATGCCCGGAAGGCTGGAGAAGCCGCCCCGGGCCGCATTTCCCGTGCTCTGCACCCCCGCTCGGGACGCCACCGCGGTGTTGTACATGAATCCTTGCAGTACGCCACCATCGATGATGGTCCGGCGCTGCGTGGGCACTCCCTCACCATCGAAAGGACTGCTGGCCAAACCTCTGGGCCGGGTGCCGTCATCGATGACCGTGAGTAGATCCGAAGCAATCTTCTTCCCGACACTGTCGGCCAGGAAACTAGCACCCTGAAGCACTCGCTCCCCATTGATGGCTCCCAAAATGCCGCCCAGAAGCGACCGGGCCACATCTGGATCAAAAATGACGGGTGCCCGCTGAGTTTCCACCATTTGAGGATCCAGCATCTCAAAAGCGCTGCGGGCAGCTTTTTCAGCCACTTCCTCGGGCGAGACCAGGTCGGAGAAGAAACGTCTGGAGCAGTACTCGCCTCCCGATGACTTCTGGTCACCCTTCTCGGCAACCACGCTGACCCCGTAATTACAGGCGCTGGATCGATAGCTCTTGGCCAGGCCGTTGGAGTTGGCCAGATACACCGACCCCTCCCCTTCCCCGTACCCCGCCCCGTTGCTCACGGTGATACGGGAATCGGTCATGGCAAGCCGTTCCAGGTCGGTGATCATGGCGATCTTGTCGTCCATGGAGACCGTGGCCAACCCCGGATCATAGAGGCCTTCTACCTCAGTGGCGCCCTGATCGCTGGGAAGAATGTTGTGCTCGTCAGCCGTCATGTGCTGGGCGAAATTCACCGCACTTTCGATGGCCGTTTCAAGGGAGGCGTCGGAGAGGTCGTTGGAGTGGGCAAAGCCCATCTTACCCTGCCGGAAAACCCGAAATCCGGCGCCATGTGAGGAAGACTCCTGGATCTCCATCTCCCCGTTTCTGACCTCGATGCTGAGCTGGCGCCCCTCCTCGATTAGAACCTCGGCAGAATCGGCACCCTTGCTCAAACAACGATCAACAAGCTCTTGCGATAGGTTTTCGTACTGCATGACAAGTTCTCCCTGACGTGTGCGCGTTCCGCTCTCAGGCTCTGCTTCCGCCGACGTTGATGCCCCGGATTCTCAGCGTAGGCTGGCCAGCTGAGACCTCAGCGGCCTGACCCTTACCGCAGATACCGGGGCCGAAGGCCAGGTCGTTCCCAACCGCATCCACGCTGGACACCACGTCGATGCAATTTCCAACGAGGGTCGCCCCCTTCACCGGAGTCGTCTTCTGTCCGCCCTCGATGAGGTAGGCTTCCCGACACGTGAAGTTGAACTCCCCGGTGATGGGATTCACGCTCCCGCCGCTGAGGCTTTGGACATAGAGACCGCGT
>JBDHMC010000049.1:0-9469 GCA_039656355.1 Gemmatimonadota bacterium
AGCGGAACCCTCGACTTGAGTCGTGCAGCCCTGGTGGTGAGGGAGGTGGCGGAAGCCCTAACGGCCATTCACTTCAAAGACATCGTTCATCGCGACATCAAACCCACCAACATCATCGCGACTGGCGGTGGTTCCGAGCCCGAAAGGGTCAAGATCGTCGACTTCGGCATCGCGAAAAAAATCGGTGGGGGGAAGGGTCAAGACCTCACCGAACCCGGGTTGGTTGCCGCTACGGTGCACTACGCCAGCCCGGAGCAGCTCCGGGGAAGTCCCGAACAACGAAGTGACATCTACGCACTGGGGGTCGTCCTCTACGAGCTCCTAACTGGACGTCGCCCATTCGAGGCATCGACTCAGGGGGAGCTCTTCTCGATGATCCTCGATCCCGCCGTGTCCCCCCCTCGACTCCAACAGGCTCGGCCCGACCTCGAGTTTCCTCAGGTGCTACAGAAGGTCCTGAACCGGGCTCTGGAAAAAGACCCGGCCAATCGCTACTCCACAGCCACGGAGTTCTCGGATGCTTTGGCTGGGCTCGTACCGGCTCTTGCTGAGACCGTCCGTATTCCCACGACCCAATTCGCCCCGTCTGGAGGTGGAGATGGCGGAAAGGCCCCACCGGAGAGCTTGCCGGCCTGGAGCCCACGATCTCTCTGGAAATCCAAGGCAGCGAGGTGGAGTGCACTGGGTGGAATTCTCGCCCTGAGTATCGCTCTCTTTTTCGGATTCGGCGGTTTCGGTCTTTTCTCGAGTCCTGGACAGTCCTCCCCGCCGGCAATACCGGGAGGGGATCAGACCCCTGGCGACCCTGAGGGCACTGGAACCGACATCGACGTCTCTCCTGGGCGGCAGCCGGCCCATGTGACACTCGTCCCCGGCGCCCTGCGGTTGGGTGAGGGCGAAGCTGAACAACTATCCGCCGAGGTCGCTGACGCCGAAGGAAACTCCATCCCGGGGTCCCTGTTGAGTTGGAACTCGAGCGAGCCGAATGTTGCAGCGGTCGACGCCACTGGATTGGTCACGGCTCTCTCGCGGGGGACCGCGGTGATCACCGTTGCCGTCGGTTCGATCCAAGGTCAGGCGGCCGTGGATGTCATAGGCGCTTTGCCCCAACCGCCGGGGGTCGAAGAGTCCCAGGGCGAGGCCTGCCCGGATCCCGCTGTGGATGTCCTGGATGGACTCGAATCCGCAATGGACGACCCTTCCTCATCTCCAGAGGCCTTGCGCCGAATAGCTACGGCATGCTGGAATAGAGGAGCTGCGCTGAGTAATCAAGAGCGAGCCTATGCGGCCTGGCTGATCGGGCTCAACACGGTGAGCCTCGAGGGTTGCAGCGTCAGCGCCGTGCAGTGGCTGGACAGGGCCGTTCGCCTGGCTCCCGAGAGCCAAGCCTACCGTGTTGCACGAGACGGGTGCGGGGGTTGACCGGGTAGTGGCTATGAACGCCGAGTTGACCGTCGTGAAAGGTCCCACCGCGGGTGCGCGCATTTCCCTTTCCAAAGCGGACATAATCCTGGGCCGCGACCCCGACACGGACCTCAGCTTCGATTCTCTGAAAGAGCTTTCCGTCTCCGGCACACACGCAAGAGTCACAAGAACGGAAGCCGGGTGGATGGTCCGGGACCTGGGGAGTCTCAACGGGACATGGGTCAATGGGGAGAAGATCTCCGACCCAATCCTCCTCCAAGATCAGGACCAAATCCAGTTGGGGACGGAGGGTCCCGTGGTGGTGTTCCGCCTCCTGTCTTCTCCCCCAGCGGCGGGCGGGGTCGAGGGTGGAGGCCGCCAAGAGCGCCCAAGGGGTACCCGACGTCTCTGGGCAATGGTGGTGGTCCTAACCCTTACCCTCATCGGGGTTGGCCTCCTGGCGGTTCGGTCCATTCGGGAGGGAGAGCTTTACAAAGCGCAGGCGCAGGTCATGCAGACACGCATCGACAGTATCCTGGACGCCAGCGCTGCAGCGGCCGACGGACTTCAGGGGAGAAATCAGGGGCTCCATGACGCACTGACAGAATCTCGGGAAACCCTCCGGAACGTTCGAAGGGATCTGGAGGCCGGAGAACAGGCCGGCAATTCCACCGAGATCGCCGCACTGAGGGTGCAGCTCCAGGAAGCCCAAGCCGCATTGGTCCGACAGCAGCTCGCGGCCAACCTCGACTACGATGCCATCGAAGCCGCCAACCGCCGAGCAGTGGCGATGGTCTTCGTCGATTTCGGAAGCGGAGCCGTGACCGCCACGGCATTCTCGGTGCGGCCGGATGGCACTCTACTAACGAGTCGGCACGTGGTCGCAGGGTCGTCGGGGGCCCAAACGCCCCTCCGAATCGCGGTTCAGTTCGCGGATTCGAGACAGGTTTGGCCCGCCCGCGTCCTGGCCACCTCTTCTTCGGATGATTTGGCCGTCTTGAAGGTGGACAATATCGTTGGCGAAGTCCCGACCATCGGTGGACTCAACCGCCGCCCTGATACTATCCAGCCTGGTCAAGGAATCGCTATCATCGGCTTCCCATTGGGGGGGGCCGAACCTACGGGGGAGGGGCCTGAGAATCTTGCCAGGACGACCCTTACGGCGGGAGTCGTCAGCGCCGTCTCCTACGACATGCTGGAGGTGAACGGGTATGGTGTCGAGGGTTCCAGCGGCAGTCCCCTCATCGACGATCGTGGGGAAGTAGTGGGCGTTCTTTTCGGTGGAACGATCGAAGACGGCGAGCGTACCCTGTTCGCTGTGCCGGCCAACAGGGCCATCGCCTTCCTAAACCAAACGCTTCGGGCCGGTTCGGATTCTTCGACTCGGTAGGGGGTCCACTCCGACCCCGTGAGTGGATCCTAGCGCCTCACCTCCAGGTGAAGTCCAGCCCTGAATCCGCTCACTCTTACCGTTGTCCCGTCGCCGGCACCCACATTCCCGAAAAGTCCGTTCGCCTCAGCCACAATGGCGACGTTCCGAGACAACGGGTGCCTCAGGTCGGCTCCGATCCGGAAGGTCGAGCCAGCCGACTCCAGGCTGCCATCGCCCAATCCCTCCCTGGACGCTTCGGACAACCGGCGAACCTCAAATTGAGGAACCAACCTGGTTTCCCGAGCCACCGGAATGTCCGCTTTGGCTCCCAAGGCCAACAAATTGCCCTTCGGGAGTCGAACCGCCCCCACAGCCGTCGCCTCGATCTGCGGGGCTGAGCGGTAGGAGTTCACCAGGTAGGCCGTTACCGCCGCCGACCCCATCCTCTGGTTCAACGAAATGTACGTGTGGATCTGGTTGCCAAGCCCACCAAGTTCCTCTCCATCGACCTGGTCTTTTTGCCTGACTCCGAAGATGGCCGCCGCCCGGAGGTAGGTTTCAGGGCCCACGGCCCCCTCGATACCGGCTCGGATACGCAACTCACCACCGGGCTTCCACTCGCTGGTCTGACCGACAACCGGGCTGTAGGCCAGGGAATGTGTGTAGGAGGCAGCGAAGCCCAAGGCCATGTCCCCCAGCGGAATAGCACCTACGACGCCGCCGCCAGCCCCACCCCCACTCCCTAGGCTTGTCGTCGAAAAGCCGATAACCTGGCTCGAGAGGGCGGTGAGGACCGCATCATCCTCTACCTCCAAAGCTTTCATTCCGGTGGGGGCTACTGCCGTGAGCAGGAGGTTGAACCGGTCGGGGACCACCTCCACCACAAGACGAGCCTCCGTATCAATGAGACCAGAAACCACCTGCTCTCCCAGGGTATTTCCAGAGGCCGTTGCCACGGTCACCCTGGTTAACCCCCCTGACAGCGTGAAGGCGCTGCCTCGCCCCACAGGAGTGGTGAGAATGAAAGGGAGAGTCATCTCGGTGACCTCTGAATAGGAGAGGCCCGATTCGAAGCTGTATCGCTCGAAGAGGAACGCCGTGTTCACTCCGACGTTCGCCTGCGCCGACAGTTCGGATACGATCAGGAACAACCCGAGAACAACCACCACCGGGCGCCTCATCATCGGATCCTGATCAGAATGCTGATGATGGCCTCCAACGAAGCTAGAACCTGGCTCGCATCAGGCAACACATCGAGTGAGACGTTCGCTCCTCCAACCCCTATCGTAGCCCGCTCCAGCTGGTGGGAAGCGACGTCATACATGGAGCTAGCCAAGGCATTGGATGAAGGGACCAATTCGGCGGGGGCGCCCAGGCTCTGATCGACACGTGCAATCGCCGCGCCGACCCCACCTGGACCCGATTCGCTGAGAGCATCCGCGCCAATAGCACTTCTGAATCTTTCCTGTGCCTCTCCGTACTCCGGGTCGGCCCGGACGGCATCCTGGAAGTGAACGGCTGCACTTCCGAAATCCCCTCTATCCTCCGAGAGAATGCCTCTGGAAAAAGCCAGGAACGCAGCGAGGCTCCCGGGCTGATTCTCGAGAATTCTCTGGCGCTCAGCTTCGCTCAGTTGATAGCCCAGGTTCTCGGCGATGCGAAGGGCATACTCTTTCTCCAACGAAAGAAGATCCCGAAGATCCCCTTCCATGGTCAGAGGTTCGACCAATTCCCCTGTCCCCAAGACGATGTTCCCCCCCAACTGGATGTCCCTTCCCGAAGGGATGCTCACCGTGCCCATGATCATGCGGGAAGCCCCCATGAGGCGCCCAGCCCGGGCCGCGGTCGCAGGATCAATCAGCTCCGCCGGAACATCCAGCTCCTGAAGCAGGGCACCGAGCTCCACCCGTTCGACGAGCGGAAACCGGCGGAGAAGGGCGAGGTCAGTGGTTAGCATGTGGGCCAAACCCACCGACAAGGGATGATAGGCAGAGTCACCAGCCACGATGAACGGGAAGACGCCGACGGTTTGGGGATCTGCCGGCCCCAGGACCTCTTCCCTCTCCACCGCCAATCGGGCCTGAACCCGGGCCTGCTGTTGGAGAGCAATAACCCTCCTGCCCTCTACTGCGGCTACACCGGGGGAGTCTCCATACTCCTGGAGGAACTGGGCGTAAAGACCCACGGCCGCTTCGAAGTCGCCGGCCTCTTCAAGGCACTGGCCAATGACGAGAGGACCAACCGGGTCTCCGGGTTCCAAGGCGCGGCCCCGCTCAGCGGCCTCCACTGCCTCGCCACAACGTCCTGACGCTGCCAGGGCGATACCCAGACGGAGTTGGGCCTCCCCGTCATCGGGCTCTCGGGCCGCTCGTTCCTCAAGGACAGGGATATCAGCTGGTCCCAAGGAAGCTGGTGCCAAGGATGCGCACCCGTAGCCGGCAAGGATCACCCCAAGGGTCAGGGCCCTCCACGGGCGGGTTCTTGAATTCATGGACGTCCCCGACTCGAAGGATCGACATCCTTATTCTCCCCAACCCCATATTGCTGCAGCATCTGGCGGCCCTCGATGTGCTGGGGAAAGTCCGAAGCGAGTTGGCGCAGGAGATCCACCATGCCATCGAGGTCTCCTCGTTCCTCACGTCTAAGCGCCCGGGAATAGAGCTGCACAGCTTCAGGCGGGTAATTCAGCGACCTACGTTCCTCCACGATCTCCTCGGGGAGTGGCGGAAGGTTCGCGGCCTCGACCAGCTTGATTCCCAACTCGATGACCATGTCGAGTAGGTTCTCCCGGTCGTCCTGCACCTTCGCCGCGGTTTCAACCAAAACCTCCCCGGTCTCCACATCGTCGATCCGAGCATCCAACCTCATGGTGCCATCAGCATCCACGAAACCACCCACGATCATATACCGAGCTTGGACCAGCTTCCCCACGGAGGCGGTGGTGCTCGGATCAGTGAGCCCGCCTTGGCCCAGTTCGAGTTCCTCGATGATCTCCCGGAGCCGACTCCGCTCCACCAATCTCAACGCGGAATTGTGGGATAGCTCAGTGATAAGCATCTGCTGAAGGCCTATACCCAGGGCTTCGTAGTCCCAGGGGTCTGAACCGAAGGACCCCCCGTTGGAAAAAGGCCAAACGCCCACCCCGGGCCGGTCGCCCACCTCTTGTTCCTGGCCCTCAGGCCGCGAAAGCGCCTCCTGCCCTGAGGCGAGATCCTCCTGGGCCGGAGACGTCAGTTGGCCGGGAACCGAAACCCCGGACTGTGGTGGCCCGGATGCGCACCCCACCGCCAGGAGAAAGATCAACAACGAGGTAGACCGGGAGAATCGGAGAATACCAGCACGATCCATGATGAGACCTCCAGGTGTTCAGGATCCGGGCGCCGGATCATCGCAGTATTGGGGGAAGCACTGGGAGGCCGGACACCTGTTCTGAAAGATGAGGCCGGAAGCTGCTTGCGCAAGTTTGGTCCATTTACCACCTAGGTAGCTCCTCACCCCTGTTCCCACCAGACTCTATGACTCAAGTTTCCGCTGATTCCTACTGAGAATCTCTCGGCAACCCGATGCCCTCTCCTCCTGGAGGAGTAGTCGTTCATGACCTGCGCCCTGCGTTGCCCCGCGACCCTCCGCCGATTGGTGGCCGGCACCCTCACTTTGGGGGCCCTGATATGCACCCCCCTGACGACTCTCGCACAGGACGGAGGGCTGCAATCCAGTTTTCGGGACCTATTCAAGTTTGGTGGCGGTTGCGGAACGGAAGTCCTTTTCTGTCTGAAGAGCGGCGGTGACGTGTCAGACTTCGCACAAAACGCCTTCAGCACCACTGCCAACGCAACTGCGAGGGATTTAACCCTCTTCCTCCAGTCTGCCATCGCCCTGGGTATCGCGACCGTCCCCGCACCCTCCGCAGGGAGCGGGGAGACCTTCCGGCTCAGTGCTTTGGGGGTTCCGGTCCGAAGCGAGGAAAAGTCCTTGGGACCCATCTTCGCCGAGCGAGCTCTCACACTTGGCCGTGGAAACCTGCTTGTTGGCGCCAATGTGACCGATCTGCATTTTGAAAACCTTCGTGGCATCTCTCTCGAGGATCTCCAGGTCAACGTAATGCAGAGAGATCTCCCACCCGCTGGTCCGCCCCTGGGTAACCCCACCATCGAGCAGACCTACCTTGCGGTCACGACCAGGATGGCCCTGGATGCCCGGGTAGCGAACCTTTTCTTTTCTTACGGAGTGACGGATCGCCTGGATCTCAGTGTACTCGTTCCAGTCGTCCATCTCTCTCTCAGCGGTTTCAGTGAAGCCCAAATCGTCATTGGCGAGGGGCAAGATCCAGCGGCCGGTTTTTCCTTCGGTGGCCCGGCCGGGGACCCGAGGCTCAGGGACTTCAATGAGGTGGCGCCCGCCACAGCCACAGGGTTGGGAGACATTTCCCTGCGGGGAAAATACCGGGTCAGCGGAACCGAGAGCCGTTGGGGACTCGCCTTCCTCGGCGGACTCCGCCTACCAACCGGGAAAGAGGAGGATTTTCTCGGTTCGCCGGGAACCTGGGTCCAGGGCATCGGCATTCTATCTCTGGACGCTGGAGCGGGTTTCACGCCACACATCAATTCCGGCTTCGTGAGGCGGGGCGGGGAGGGCCAACGAGACGCCGTGACTCTGGCCCTCGGCTTCGACCACCGCACGTCCAATCGGATTACTTTCGCCGCAGAGATCCTTGGGCAGGTTCCCCTCGGCTCCAACCAGCTCGTCCAGGAAGAAGTGGTCATCGAGGACGTGGAGGGCAACCAGAAAACGATCCTGTCGTCCAACCTTCCCACCCTTCGCGACAACCAGTTCGACGGAGCGGTGGGCGTAAAACTCCGGCTTGGAAGCTTTGCTCTTCTGGGCAATGCCATCATTCCGCTCGATGAGGGTGGACTCCGTAGCGAGGTTCTGTGGACTATCGGCCTCCAAGGGGGTTTCTAAATGAATGCGCGCCGATTTGTTACCGGAACGGTAGTGCTGGCCGCTCTCCTGGTTACAGCCTGTCTTGCCGATCGTGTCGTGGGGCCGGAAGACCCCGCCCTACCGGCGTCCATGGCCGTCGACCGCACCGTCATCCAGCTGTTCATGTATGAGTTGGGGATTGGGGTCCCCTCTGAAACGGTAGCTATCACGAACAACGGAGAAGGGCCCCTGGGCAGGGTCGAACAGGTCGGAGGAGTCGATTACCTGGCCTCGGCACGAACCGGGTGGCTCTCGACGGAGTTGGTGGAAGTCTCAGTTTCCCCTGAAAAGACGTTGTTGATCCTCACGCCAACCTACCACGAAGCGGCACAGGCCGAGCCCGACTCCGCCGAAGTCGTCCTAAACGCTGAGGGCAACGCCGACCTGAGGCGAATCAAAGTCTTCAGGAGGACCCTCCCTGGCGCCAGCTTCGAGTTCTCTGTCAGCCCAATGGTCTTTTCCACCTCAATCGGGCCCAACCCCCAACCATCCCTGACCCAACCCCTCAAAGTGTTTAACGGTGGTAATGGGGTTCTTCTTATCCATCCACCCAGCGTGTACCCTGAAGGGCCTGGAACGGAATGGCTCTCCATAGTCGAAAGCCAGGTGAGTCCGAACGTGTCCGAATTCGAGGTCCAGGCCGTTCCCACGGGCCTGGGGGACGGGAATCATACCGCCTACCTCGTGTTCGAGTCTCCCTCGGGCGAAGAGACCAAGGCCAAACCCAATACCTTGGAAGTTCACCTAAGCGTAGCCCTTCCTCATCTGGGCGTTTCCGCGGAAACACTGCTCTTCACCGGCGTCATGGGCGGAGAACCTCCGCCCTCTCAAACCATCCGCTTGTCCAACACGGAGGGGGAGGAGAATGACTTCAGCAACCTGGGTAACGTCAGCATAGGAGACACTACTTATACCGGCCCCGGTGGCTGGCTGGTACCGACTCTCGAGGAAGACACTAAGACTTTGGCCTTCGCCGTCTCGACTGAAGGATTCCCCGCGGGAGATTATGCGGTCGAGGTACCTGTGAACAGTGATTTGGGGGGAAGCGTCACCGTCACCGTATCTCTCGAGCTAGGGTCCCCTCAAATCTCCCTCAACCCTCAGACACTCTCTTTCGGGCTGGTTGAGGGAGACCCCGACCCCCTGAGCCAGATCCTCACTCTCGAGAACATCGGAGCGGGTCCCCCTGGAGCTCTTGGTGAAATCGCCATCGGCACTCTGGACTATTTTGAGGGCGCTTCCGGCTGGCTCCGAGCGGACCTCGGGCAGATTTCGAGCCAGGTCATCCTCTCCGTCACCACCCAGTCGGTCCCGGTCGGCACCCACAAGGCAAAAGTGCCCATCGAAAGTGATCACGGCGGCATCGACACGTTAGTGGTGATCCTGGCCGTGTCACGGGATGTGGACGAGGCCGTCCTGGCACTTTCCGCCTCGTCACTCGAGTTCACCGGTATAAGAGGCGAGCCGTCGCCCGCGGCGCAGATAGTACAAATATCCAATGCCGGGGGAGGAGGCCTCGGCGCTCTTTCGCTCGGTCCTACCCAGTACAATGGGCAGCAGGGCTGGTTGATCGCATCATTATCGCCGCTGGAAAAGACGGTGACACTCACCGTCTCAACTGGTTCGCTCCCTGATCTCGGCCATGTGGCCACGGTTCCGATATCAAGCGAAGCTGGAGGCGACGCCACCATCGAGGTCACGTTCAATGTC
>JBDHMC010000050.1:0-15993 GCA_039656355.1 Gemmatimonadota bacterium
ACCAGGACTCGTCCCGGCGACTCTGCCTCCACCTGGAAGGAGAACAAAACCGACCGGGCGAACGCATCCCTGACCGCACGCTCCTCCGCCGGATTATCGCTCTCCACACG
The DNA here is from genome assembly GCA_039656355.1 of Gemmatimonadota bacterium. Taxonomy (GTDB): domain Bacteria; phylum Gemmatimonadota; class Gemmatimonadetes; order Longimicrobiales; family Gaopeijiaceae; genus JABDNZ01. Next base: position 111 of record JBDHMC010000050.1, read on the forward strand.
GAAGCGGTAGTTGGGCTGGACCATCAACAGCTTCCGACCATGCCGCTCGAAGGTGACGATACGGGAGCCCGCACCCCCTCCACGATCCAGACCGATATCGTTCGATCCGAGCCCGGCTGCGAGCCCACTCATGTGCAGCACCTCGGTGTCGAACTGGGAAACCTCCATCCAGAGGCGATCCACCTCGGCCTCGTAGTAGAGTGGGAAGAACCCGTCGATGAGGGTCATCTCCTCCGTGTGATCCTCGATGGACGGAAGAGGGGCGGTCTCCCGCCCACCCTGGGCCACTACCATGGCCGGGACCAGGAACAGGAAGACCCACGCAGTCGCCAGACCACGAAGGGGCCGGGCCCAGAGAGAAGACAGAAAGGGGTGTTTACGGCTTCCCCACTCCGGTGCTGGAATGGTAGTCATCGGCTTCACCTCCCACGATTCAGTGGCCTTGCGGATGGACGCAGGTAGAGTAACACGCGGGGAAAACCGAGTCACTTCCGCTTGTGGCTCCCGTGGGCCCTCTCCGGAAAGAAGAAGGAGGAGGCCGGGGGACGAAGGCACTCCCGAGGACTCACCGTCCGAGGTATATTTCGGTCCCTTAGTTTCTGAACTGGAGTCAAAATGAACATACGACCGGTTGTTGTGGCTTTCCTGGCCCCGTTGGCCTTTCTGGCCGCCTGCGCGACCTCAGAGGAAGCCTTTACCCAATACGGCGAAGATCTGACCCTGACGGAGACTACTAGCATCTCCGCCATCCTCGCGGACCCCGAGGCCCACCTGGGTGACCAGGTGTTGGTCGAGGGAACCGTGGTGGAGGTGTGCGAGATGAAGGGTTGCTGGCTGGCCCTGGCCGGTGAGCAGGATGGCGACCAGCTCCGGGTCAAGGTGGAGGACGGAGTCATCGTCTTTCCCATGACCGCTCGCGGACTCCCGGCACGTGTGGAAGGTGTGATGGAGAAGCTCGAATACACGATGGAGGAAGCCCTGGAGCGCGCCCGGCACGAGGCTGAAGAGCACGGAACGGATTTCGATCCGTCCACGGTGACGGGTCCCGAAGTGGTCTACCAGCTCAAGGGCCTCGGCGCTCTCATCGGGGATTTCGAGTAAGCAGATCCCATGAGACAGATCAAGTGGCGGAAATGGAACCGGCTCATCCACCGGGACCTGGGCTACCTTTGTGTCGGCCTCACCGTCATCTACGCCGTGTCCGGCGTGGCAGTGAACCATGTGAGGGATTGGAATCCCAACTTCAAGGTGACGGAAACCCGGTGGAACCTGGGACCCATCGAGGCCGATGACCCGCGCTCCCCCGAAGTAGTGGAGGGAATCCTGCTTAGGATCGGGCAGGGAACGACATACCGGGACACCTTCCGCCGTGACGAGGCTACCTTGGAGATCTTCACCGACGCGGGGACGGTGGCGGTGGACCTCCCCACGGGGGAGACTATTCTCGAAGTGGTGAAGGACCGCCGGGTGCTGAAGGAGGCCAATATCCTACACCTAAATCAGGCTCGCGGCCTTTGGACCCTTCTGGCTGACCTCTACGCGGTGGCCCTCCTGGTTCTGGCGATCACCGGTCTCTTCGTCATCAAGGGGAAAAAGGGCATCACCGGCCGGGGAGCCTGGTTGACCGCGGCTGGGGCATCGATTCCGCTGGTATTCATCTGGCTTTACCTCTGAGAAGCCATGCCCGCCTAGCCGCATCACTCAGCCGATGAGCTCGCTGTGAGGCCGGACTGCCATCATTGCGGCTGGATGGCCGGGATGATCCGTTCCTGGAGAGCCCTCCAGGTCGAAGGGCTGGCCCCTCCGTGGATATTCCATCCGTTGAAAACGGCCACGATATCATAGTCGGGCGCCACCAGCAGAAACTGACCTCCATACCCGTTTCCAGCAAAAACCTGGGTCCTCACTCCGTCATGATCGGGGACCCACCACTGGTACCCATATCCCGAATCGTCACGGCCGTTGTCAGGCCGGATGTCGGCTACGATGGGAGACGTGGAAGACCTCACCCATTCTTCAGAAACGATCCGTTCTTCACCCCACATCCCGCCCCTGAGGAACAGGTAGCCGACCCGGGCCAGGTCCTGGGCAGAGAGGAATAGGCCACACTCGGTATCCACCTCTCCCGAGGGCGTGATCTTCCAGTAGAAGTCCTCGATCCCAAGTGGACCGAACAACTGCTCCTGGGTCCAGGCGTCGACCCGCTGCCCGGTAGCCACCTGGACGATTTTCCCTAGAAGGACGCTGGCTCCGCTGTTGTATTCCCACACGGTGCCGGGATCGGCATCCATGGGATACCCGAGCACGAAAGGAACCCACTCTTCACTGGCCTCCATCAGGATACAGCTGTTCTGCGGGTCGGTGTACGGCGTGTCTTCGCGCCACTCGATCCCGCTCCTCATGGTGAGGAGATCTTCCAGCTTCATCTCCCCCCTTCGGGGATCTGACATGTCCGGCATGTACTCATCGAAGAACGACAGGGCGGGTGTTTCGACCCCGGCGATGAGTCCTTTGTCGATGGCGATTCCGAGAGCCACCGAAGTAACGCTCTTTGTGACGGATTGAAGCGAATGCAGATCCGTGTTCTGGTAGTACGGATGCCAGGCCGGGTGATCGTAGTTGTACTGGTGGTTCGTCGTATCGTAGTCCGCGGCGATGGACTCGTAGTCCTGTTCGAAGTGGTAGTCCGCCACCAGGCGTCCATGGCGAATTAGCGTGAAGTGGTCGATGAGACCGTAGGTCCCTGCCTCGATGTCGTTCACGAGGGCATCGATGGCCGCAGGGTCAATGCCCTCCTGGGCAAGGGTGGATACCGGCCAATCCGCTTCGGGCCACACCAACTCCTGGCCAGAAGAAGTGCTCGGCTCGCAGCCCGACTGGAAGAGGGCTGTGACCGTGAGGGTCACCGCCACAGTCACGAAAATGAACCCGGCGCGTCGTCGATTCATTTGTTCTCCTCTTACAGCTCCAGGAAACTCCACTCCTTCGAAAAGGGAACGCCGGAGAAGCGGACGCCCCTTGATGCAGTAACCCGAAGGTTGTCGCTTGGGTTGATCCCGATCCCCCGTCCCGAATCATACAAACCGGGCTCCATACTGAACGTCATGTTCTCCTGGAGCACGGAGTAGTCACCCAACGCGATGAAGGGCGGCTGGTGCCCTGCGAAGAACTGACCCTGGCCGTGGGCGGGCCGATGATAGATGAACTCCGCCATTCCCGAGTCCACCTGATGCTGGTGGATCTTGGCTGCGATATCCGAGCAAACCGCACCGGCCTTCGACTCATCCTCCTGAATCTGGACCGTCTCCGCCACCACCTCCCACATCAGCTCCTGCTCTGGAGTCCAGGGCCCGATGAGATAGTTCCGATAACATTCCCCACCCAAGCCACCGATAGTGAGGTCGGTATTCACGTAGACGGTCTGCCCCCGCTGAACCTTCTGGTGAAAATACTGGTTCGGATGAGGATAGGCGCTGGCGATACCCGCACGTACGTAGTGGGACGTAACGTCGATCCCCACAGCGGTGTGTGGCCGGCCATCCTTCTGGATGTCGTTCATGAGGAGCTCGATCCCGAAAGCTTGCAGGGCCTGACCCAGCTCGAAATCCGTCAGGTCAGTGCCCCGCTCGAGGATGTAGTCCCGAGCGAAGGCATGAACCCGATCGAAGTAATGGTAGGCACGCTGAATCAGCCGTAGCTCCTCGGGCGTCTTCACCTGCTGCATCGCCAAGCACTCGTCCTGGATATTCACGAAGCGGGTTCCAGGGATCACCTTCCGGACGCTGGCTACCTGCGCTTCCGAGAGGGTCCAATCAGTGCCGACGACTCCTCCAGAAAACCCACGTTTCTTGAGCCCTTCCAGCATCCACTCAAAAAGATCGACCCGGGGGCCTTGTACCACTTGGCCTCGGTTCGGGAAACCTCCCTCTGCATGGGGATAGCCGAAGTAGTACTCGTTTTCGGTGCACCACCACGACTGGATGAGGTCCCGATCGATTCCAGGAGAGTACCAATAAACCGTGTCTTCCTCATCCATGCGGAAGAGCGCCCAGGTCGAACGCTCTCCACTTCCTCGAAAGCATCCCGTGAAGTAAACCGCGTTCTGGTCGTTGGAGAGGAGAATCGCTTCGACTCCACGGGAGCCGACCCGAGTCTTCAGGGCCCGAGCCCGCTCCTGGTGCCACTCGATGGGAAGCCTGTCGTAACCCAGGGGAGCGGGTTGTATCTGGTCCGGGTCACGCTGGAGTAGATCCTCGGAACCCCCTGAGATGGCGCTGAAGGGCTTTCGGCTGCCCGGGGCGGAGGCATTCTCCTGTGGCGCACACCCTAAAGCACTTGCCGCGGATCCTGCGGCGGCAAGACCGGCACCCATCTGACGGATAAAATGGCGGCGTGAGGATTTCATGACAGTCTCCAAGGGTGGTCTGTGCCGCCTGAAGCTAGTCGGTGGGCTGACCAGCGGCGAATGGCCAGAAGAAACGCTTCAGGACCTCGGGAAGGTCTACTCTGGTGTCTGATCGTCCTGTCCCATATACCTTTCCAAGAGTGGCGCTCCCCGAGTAGAAACTCGCATCCCTTCCCAAACCCCTTGGCCAAGGTGAAGTCCTCCCATCAGAATCCGATCCTCGACTTCCTCCGGCGCCAGCCCGTCATGGTTCTCGACGGGGGACTGGCCACGGCCTTGGAGGCTCGGGGGTGCGACCTGAATGATGAGTTGTGGTCGGCCAAGGTCTTACTGGAGGCCCCAGACCTGATCCGGACGGTTCATCTCGACTACCTGCATGCCGGGGCCGACTGCATCGCTACCTCCAGTTACCAGGCAAGCCTCCCCGGATTCCGCCGAAGAGGACTTGATGACGTCGCAGGGACGGAACTTCTAACTCTTTCCGTCAGGCTGGCCTTGGAGGCCAGGGACCTGTTCTGGAATGAGGAATCCAATCGGCAAGGGCGGCTCAGGCCTTTGGTGGCGGCAAGCGTGGGTCCGTATGGTGCGTCTCTGGCCGACGGATCGGAGTATACCGGCCGGTACGGTATCCCGGAGTCGGAGCTGTATGACTTCCATCGAACGCGTTGGCAGGTCCTCTCCCAGAGTGGGGTGGATCTCATGGCCTGTGAGACCATCCCCACAATGAAGGAGGCCGAGGTCCTCCTCCAACTTCTCCAGGAAACCCCGGACCAGTGGGCCTGGTTGAGCTTCTCCTGCCGCGATCAACAACACTTGAGTGACGGGGGGCGACTCCGGGACGCCGCGAAGGCCTGTGACGAAGAGCCCAGGGTGGCGGCCTTCGGGATCAACTGCACCCAGCCGGAGCTCATCGCTTCTCTCATCGAAGAGGCCCGAAAGGGGACCGATAAACCCATCCTTGTCTATCCCAACCTGGGTGAGCGGTATGATGCCACAGACAAGACCTGGCACTCCTCTCCGTCCCCGATTGCCTGGGAGAAAGCGACTTCGGAGTGGGTCAGGAAGGGCGCGACCGGGATCGGTGGGTGCTGCCGTGTCGGCCCCCAGAAAATCACTGAGATCCGCCGGTGGTTGATGTAAGGAGGGCGGCCTCCTCGAAACTGCTTCGGACCAGCACCCAGGTATTCGGATCCAAGGAGAGTGAACGGGGCTCCGCTCCCACCTCCAACTGGAAGCGTTGCTGTTTCTCGGTCATCCTGATCACCTCGAGCCGAGGGTTCTCGGCGGCAGCTCCGAGGATCTCAACCTCCAGGTTCAGCCGGTATGCGGTACCGGGCTGGGTTTGTACGAGCTCAATTTCTACCCGGCCCGACGCCGAGTCGTAGCGCCAGCTCCCAGACACTTCAGGTGATGGAGTCCGGTTAAGCCACTGGTCGAAGAACCAAGACAACTCCTGTCCAGAAAGCTCTTCCATAAGGCGGACAAGATCTGCGGTGCTGGCGGTGCTGTCCCGATGGCGCCGGTAGAACTCCTGGATCCCTTCCCAGAAAAGGTCGTCCCCAATCTCCCAACGAAGCATGTGCAGAATCCAGGCACCTTTCTGGTACTGGAGGCCGCTCAGAACCTGGCTCATGTCAGACAGGTTATCGTGGACAACCGTTTCTCGCGGGTTCCTATCCTCCCCGGACCAAACGGATTCACGGCTCCGCCGAAGTCCGGTCACAAAGGCGGCCCGCCCCTGATAGTGCTCCGTGGCCAATAGGGTGAGGTAGGTCGCGAAGCCCTCGCTTAGCCACACGTCATCCCAGTCGCTCTCCGTCACGGAATTCCCGAACCACTGGTGGGCGATCTCGTGGGTGACGAGTCCCGTGGCCGGCTCCATGGTCACCGACCTGGCACCGTAGAAGATGACGCTGGCGTGCTCCATACCGCCTCCCATGCCCGCGGCTTCCACGTTGGCCAGCTTCTCGTAGGCATAGGGTCCGATGTGTTCGATGAAGAAGGTCATGGCGTCACGGACCGGGACCTCGAACGTGGCAATCCCGGCTTCCCGGTCCTGGTGGAAAACCCAGGTTTGCAGGGGGATGCCGTTCACCGAGCCGAAATGACGGGAGGCGAACCGAGCTACTCCGACGGCATTTAGCCAGGAGGGAATGGGAACGGACTGTTTCCAGTGGGTTCGCCGCTGTCCGTCACCCAGGTTCGTTTCCTCCTGGAGAAGACCATTGGCCACGACTTGGTAGTGGACCGGCGCGGTCACGATGAACTCGCTGGTGGCCTTGTCGTAGGGATGATCGATCATGGGAAGCCACTGCCGGGCCTTGTTTGGCCAGTTGACGCTAAAAAAGGTCCTCTCCTGGTATCGGTTGGGCCCAATCTTTAGTCCGTCAGCTGGAACACCCCCATAACGGACCGTGAAACGTACCGAGTCGCCCTCCGCAGGAGCTTCGGCAAGGGTGATGTTGAGACGGTCCGCCTCGTGCACCCACTGGACGGGCCCTCCATCGGACGTGACCCCCGAAACCGTCATGCCCTTCCCATCCGAGGTCTCGGATACCGACGCAAGATCCAGGGCCAGCTCGGTGACCCCTCCCTGCCGGAACCGAAAGGAGACTTCCGTTTCTGCAACGATGCGGTCCGTGTCGTCCCGGAGTCTCAGGCTGAACGCGTAGTGGATGGCGTCGATGCCGGGTTGCCGAGGATACGTGTCTCTGGGTGGAGCCGACCCCATCAAAACCCAAGCCAGAGGCGCCGAAACGAGAAGCAAGAAGAAGTTGATTCGACGGTGCATGTCTTTCCCACCCTGGTCCGGGGTTTGGCTCTTTGATCGACGCAGGACCCAAAGTTAAAACATCGCCACCCTGACCGCGCCTTTTCATCTCGGCGCAGACGATCTACACTTCCACACCGAGTGTGGCTGGATTACCTCTTTCCTTCGCATACCATGACACAGACGCGACGTGAGTTTCTGGGGACCGTTTCCGTCGCCGCGGCTTTGAGCGGCCTCCCCCACCCATCCGGGTTAGCATCGGAGGACGACCCTCTGGGCGTCCGGGCCGATTTTCCAGTCGTGGAAGAGAGTATCTACCTCGATGCCCCCTATATCACCCCTTCACCCCGGCAGGTAACAGCGTCCGCCACTGCCTTCGCCGAAGCGAAGAGTAAAGCCCCGGTCAGCCTGGGGCGCATGCTCGAAGAAACCGATGCTGCCCGGGGAAAGTTCGCCCGCCTCGTAAATGCATCCGAGTCCGAGATCGGGATGCTCTTTGCGACAAGCGAGGGAGAAAACATCGTAGCGCGAGCCTTGGAACTGGGCTCCGGTGACAACGTGGTGATTGACGACCTCCACTACGACACGACGTACATCCTTTATCAGAAGCTCGCGGAGTCCCATGGGCTGGAAGTGCGAGTCGTGAAGAGTGAGGGCGGTGGCGCGCCAGTGGATGCCTTCGCCGGGCTCGTCGACTCCCGGACTCGGCTTGTCTCGGTCTCCTGGGTATCACATCAGAACGGGTACAATCACGATCTGAAGGGTCTCGCCGAGCTCGCCCACATCAACGACGCCTACCTCTACGCCGACGCCATCCAGGGGATAGGAATGATCGACCTGGACGTGAGAGACACGGGGATCGATTTCTTCACGGCCGGCACCTACAAGTGGCTCCTCGGCGGGTTCGGAGTGGCGCCATTCTTTGTGCGGGAAGAGCTGCTGGACCTGGTGGCTGTCGATCGGTTCGGGGCCCTCCACGTAGCCGAAGAGCTCGAGGGTCACCGCTACAGGCTGTACGAGGACGGTCGCAAGTTCGGCTATGCGACCTTGGGCTTCGGATCGGTTTTCCAGTTGAGTGCAGGCTTGGACTATCTGCTCCATGTGGGCGTTCCCAACATTGAACGTCACACGGTGGAGTTGGCGCACCGCCTTCACGATGGGTTGGTTGCTCAGGGTTATGACATCTGGACTCCTGAAGGGAACCACTCGTCCATCGTCACGTTCGACCATGGGCGGGAGATCGAGGAAGTTCGCTCCGCACTCGAAGCTGAGAACATCAGGGTGAGCCTCAAGGCCGGCGGCCAGCAAATCCGGGCGGGCGCGGCGCTGTTCAACACCGCAGAGGAGATCGACGCGCTGCTGAACCTGACTGGGCGCTGGGCCTAGCGGACCCCTAATCGTCCTTCCCCTTCTACCTAGCAGGTGACCGTCCATGCATGGCCCTTCACCGTCGGTGCGACATCCCATTGAAGGTGCGGAACGGGTCGGATTCCTCAAGAACTTCATAACACGACCCAACATCGAGGTCGGTGACTACACGTACTACGATGACCCGAGGGGTCCAAAACAGTTCGAAGAAAACGTCCTCTACCACTTCGACTTTGTGGGGGACCGGCTGATCATCGGCCGTTTTTGCGCGATTGCCGCAGAGACCCATTTCATCATGAACGGGGGTAACCACACCACCGAAGGTTTTTCATCGTTCCCGTTCTCGGTGTTCGGCAGGGGCTGGGAGGAAGCGGCCCCAGCGTCATGGCCGCACAAGGGTGATACGGTGGTTGGCCATGACGTCTGGATCGGCTACGACTCTACGATCATGCCGGGTATCCACATCGGCAGTGGGGCCATCATCGCAACCGGATCGGTCATCACCCGAGATGTCGAACCCTTCGCGATCGTGGGCGGCAACCCGGCGACGCTGATTCGTCACCGTTTCGGAGAACCAATCCGAAACGCTCTTCTGGAGATCGCGTGGTGGGACTGGGACCCGGCGAAGATTACGAGGAACCTCCAGGCGATTTGTTCGCACGACCTCGAGCTACTTCGAGCGGTTGAATAGCCAACTCCACCGCCTGTTACTCCGATGGCTTTGGGCCGTGAGGGGTCTCTGGCGGATGATCTTCCTCCGACTGACGAGGTGAACGAGGATACCTCCACAAACGATCCGTCACCGGTCGAAGAGGGATTTCTCCCAGAGGCCGCAGCGGCACGGGAAAAGAAAAAAGGGAAGAAAAAAGAAGGAAAAAAGGAAAAAACTGGATCCACCAGAGGGGTGGAGACGATGTTTCGGACGAGTTACCGGACCCACCTCGACCTGAGCACCTTGGCCGACAACAAAGCCAACATCATGATCTCCATCAACGGGATCATTATCTCCATCTTGTTGGCATCCATCTACCCCCGAATTGTGGACAATCGGCTCCTCCTCCTCCCCACCGCCGTTCTCCTCGTCTTCTGTCTCCTCTCACTGGTTTATGCCGTCTTGGCTGCCAGGCCCCGGGTAACGCGCCGTGAGGCGACCTTGGAAGATGTCCGACAGGACAAGGCCAACATCCTCTTCTTCGGAACCTTCACCACCATGAAGGAAGAGGATTTTCTCCAGGGGATGCGGGAGCTCATTCAGGACCCGGAACGGGCCTATGGAAACATGATCCGGGATATCTACGGCTTGGGATCGGTCCTGGAGAAAAAATACCGCCTCCTCAGAACCTCTTACACCGTTTTCATGGTCGGGTTGATTCTGGGGGTGGTGCTCTTCCTCGCCGCATTCACCTGGGCTTCAGGCTATTTGGTCGGAATCTGACTGTGTGCCTCCAATCCGCCCGAAAATGCGTTGGAATCTGGGGTGGGCACGAAGTTCCCCCCACATCGGGGCGTTTCGAATCAGCACGACAGCCCCCAGCCGCGCCTCCACTGCCGCCTCTAGGAAGTCCAGAGTCCGCTCAGGCTCACCCAAGGCCAAATGCAGGATGGCGAAATCGATCTGGAGAGACACCTCCGGTTCCCTCTCCTGCCGCTCCTCCAGGACCTTCCCCAGTTTTCGGGCCTCGTCCTCACGCCCGAGCCTGGCCAATGCGTAGGCCCGATGAGGGATGGCTTTGAAGGGGTCCCCGGTTTGCCTGGGGATCTCCTCGAACTCCTCCAAAGCCTCGCGGTATCGACCCTGGATTACATAGGCCCACCCTAAAACCTCACGGGCGGAGCGAAAATCCGGGTCCAGATCCAGCACCCGGCGAAGCTGCCGCTGAGCTTCCTTGGGGCGGCCGGAGTGAAGGTAGACTTCCCCCAGGGCGGTGCGGAGAGTTGGGGAAAGGGGATCAAGCTCTATGGCTGTCAGGAGCTCCTCCTCGGCAGCCTCGTATTCACCCATGGCCGTGAGATAGAGGGCATAGAGCTGTCGGACCTGAGCGGCCCCCGGCGTCTTGCTCAGAGCTTTCTGGAAATACCGGTAGGCCCCCTCGAAATCCCAGTCATGGAATAGCTTGACGGCCGCCAGAGCCGCATAAGACTCACCGGACCCTTCCTCCAACTCAACGGCTCGAAGGGCTGCCTCACGTGCTTTCGGATAGGCGATCTTCGGTTGGAGATGCCCAATGGTGGCGAGCATGGTGTACGCGTTGGCCATGGCGGCGTGCGGCAGACCGCAGTCCGGATCCAACTCTATGGACCGCTCGAATCGGCGAATGGCCTGCCTGGCACCTTCAGGGGTCCAGCGGTTCCACAGGTGCAGACCCTTCAGGTACTCGGTGTAAGCTTCGGTGTCGTGGAAGTGTCGGTCCCCTCCAGATGGCGCCGCGACCTCCAAGGTCAAGCACGCCCCCACGCAACCTGGGAAATGTTCTTGGAGTTCCTCCACAATGGTCTGGGAGATCTCGTCCTGGGTCTCGAAGATGTCCTGTAGGTCCCGGTCGTAGGTCTTGGAGAAGAGATGGTACCCGTCCTGGGTATTGATGAGCTGTGCCGTGATCCGAACCCTGTCGCCGGCACGCCGCACACTTCCCTCCAGTACGGTGGAAACCCCGAGCTGCACCCCGATCTCCCTTACATCCAGGTTCTTGCCCTTGAACGCGAACGAGGATGTCCTGGCTGTAACCTGAAGTCCGTTTACACGGGTAAGGACATTGATGATCTCCTCGGTGATCCCGTCACTGAAGAACTCGTTCTCTGGATCTGAACTCATGTTCATGAATGGGAGAACCGCCACGCTCAGCGCTTTTTCCTGCGGCCTGGAGCCCATGGTCTGTGGATCCGGCACCGCCAACGCCTCATGGGCTACAGCCCACACTTCCATTGGCTTTTTCACGTTCTTCACGGCGAAGCTGCCCAGGGAGAGCGTTGGGATCTCCGGCTGGTTCTTTACGTCATCGAATACCTTTTCGGAGATGAGAACACTCCCTGGAATCGCTAGGCCCTGGATGCGGGCAGCGAGGTTCACGCCATCCCCGAACACCCCGTCATCATCTCGAATGACGTCCCCCGTGTGAATCCCCACTCGGACCGGGATTTCGGGGGGGATACGGAGATCGGATTGGATCTGAATTCCGCACTCCACAGCCGCTACGGCGCTCTGAAAAACACTTAGCGTCCCATCGCCATAGAACTGGAGGATCTCGCCGCCATGCTCTTTTACCTGCCTAACCAGAACCTCCCGGTTCCGATCTCGGTTCACCTTGGCCAGGCGCTCATCCTCCTGCATGAGAGCTGTGTAGCCAACCATATCGGCGAACATGATGGCGGTAAGCTGCCTGATCATCCTCTCTGTCCTGGAAAGGGAGAAGTGCCAGCCCGTACACAATACCCAAATCTAGGCCGGGGAGTTTATGTTGTTAACCCGTACCCAGGAGTTACACCAACTTTCCCGGAGGTTATGCCTTGGGTCCCTCCGACCCCCGCGAAGCCGCCACCCCAGGGGACGCTCTAGGCGCCTCTGGCGCCGCAGAGGACGCCGGAGCGGGCGCCGCAGAGGACGCCCTAGGCTCTCCAGTCCCGTCGGTCACCGTTCGATGCTGGGGGACCCGCGGATCCACTCCCAGTCCTGGCCCTGATACGGTGGGGTACGGGGGGAACACATCCTGTGTGGAAGTCCGAGCCGGGGGGACCCGGATCATTTTGGACGCAGGGACTGGAATCCGTCTCTTGGGGGAGGAGTTCAGGGGAGAAGCTGCGGACAAAAAAGCCGTCATTTTTCTCACCCACTTCCACTGGGATCATATTCAAGGCTTACCCTTCTTCGCCCCGGCGCACGACCCTGCCTTTCACATAAGCATCTTCGGTCCTGAGCAGGAGGGCTTAGGCGTCGAGGCTCTCTTGGCAGGCCAGATGGGGCCGATCTACTACCCGGTCTCCCTCCAGGAGCTCCCGGCGTCCTTCACCTTCGCGGAGGTTGAGGAGGGCAGTTTTACCCACGAACCCTTCGAAGTGCATGCCATGAGGATGCGGCACCCTTCGGTCACCATGGGGTATCGGGCCGAGGCTTTCGGCCGGTCAGTGGTCTTCATCCCGGACAACGAGCTCGAAGGCGGCTCGTTCCCCACCCCCACCGGGTGGAGGGAGGCGTTGGAGGAGTTCGTGCGGGGTGCAGACATCCTCTTCCACGACGCCATGTTTACCGAGGAGGAGGGTCCATCCTTCAGAGGGTGGGGCCATTCCACCTTCGAACAGGTCGTGGAGCTGGCGATTCGGGCCGAGGTGAAGAAAGTCTTCTTTTTTCACCACGCCCCAGGCCGTTCCGACGAGGAGCTCACAAAGCTTCTGAACAGGTTCAGGGAAGAAGTTTCGAATCGAGGTCGTGATCTGCAGGTCCACGCCGCCGCGGAGGGGGACACGATCCTCCTTTGAGTCTGCTGGGTACATCCCTTGGTGAATTCTCTTGGAGAACAGATAAATCGTCATGGTACGTGCGTCTTATATCCTCACAGCTCTCCTCCTGCTCCTGGGGGAGTCCGGTTGCATCGGTCGAAGGCCCCGGTTTGATGATGCCCTGACAGCCAGGACCCCCCTGGGCCTCCCGCCTCTTCCCGACGGACCAGCTCTCAGAGTGCTGGTCCTGGGAGATTATGGCACCGGTGACGACGGGCAGGCCGAAGTCTCCCGAGCCATTGCCGATACTCACGCGTCCGCCCCTCCCGATTTCGTTCTCACCGTGGGGGACAACTTCTATCCCAGGGGGGTGGAGAGTGTGGATGACGCACTCTGGGAAAAGGCTTTTGAACAGGTCTACTCAGGCACCTTTTGGGATGCCTTGGCCTTCTTCCCGGTCCTGGGAAACCACGATACCGCTGGCAACGAGGGCGCCCAAATCGATTATTCATACTTGAGCCCCCGATGGACGTTGCCTGGAAACTTTTACACGTTCCGGAGACCGCTACCATCGGGTGATACCGTCCAGTTCCTGGCCTTGGACACCAACCTTCTGGACCAGGGGCGAGAGCGTGCTCGGTCCCAGCTGGAGTGGGTGGATTCCGTTTTGGAGGCCTCCCGGGACCGATGGGTGTTGGCGTACGGCCACCATCCTATGGTGACCGGTGGGTGGCACGGACCAAGCGAAACTGTCCGGGAGTACCTTTCGCCCCGATTTCAGGGGCGGGTCCCTCTCTTCCTCTCGGGACACAACCACTCCACGGAGCTTCTCCGAGTTTCGGAAGACCTTCTTCAAGGGATCTGTGGAGGAGGAGCTGGCTTGGACAACGCCTACCGGGTCGAAACCACCCCGGAGACCCTCTCGGCCTTCACCAACGGAGGGTGGTGCTTTCTCCAGATCTGGTCGGACACCGTGGCCATTGAACTCTACAACAGGATAGGCACCCTGATGTTCCGGTACCTGATCGCCCATCCGGAAGTCAGAGGAACCGGGTAACCTTGATAATCTGGGGAATGAGGCAGGAACCTGGTGTTCCCTAACCCTGGGTTTTTGCCAGCTCGTCCAGTCGTTCCTTGAGCCGCACCAAACCCAGAGTATCCATTGCGCAATATTCCATGAGGCTACGGCGCATGGCCTTGCGCTGAGCAGGCTTCGTCGGCTCCCCCAAAAAGAGGAGGCGGTGGAGAAGGGCGCTGGCCGACTGTCCCTTCGAAACCTCCAGGGACTCGTGGCTGAGGCCAGGGACCAGAGCCGGGAGCACGGCCTTCAGGCTGAAACTTCCCAAAAAATCCGGGTGGTACACGTAGTCTCGCACAACGGGGAAGAGATCGTGGAGACGTGAGGTGATGGCCTGGATCCCGGGGGCATATTCCGGAGCTCCCGCGGCAATCATCTCAAGGCATTTTTTTTCGAATGCGACGTTGTATGCCACTACCGTATCCACATCTTCCAGGGCCTCCACCAGCGCCTGGGCCATGAGCTCTCGGGAATCGCCGGACCCATCGGCCAGCCATTCCACGTGCTCCAACTCCCCCTTCGGCGACGAAATGTGGCAACTGAACTGGACCGGGTGAGCATGCCAAGGGCCGAAACCTTCCCACACTGGAATAGCCGGCCCTACCGTTTCAAAGTCCAGATAGGCAACGCGCCCCTGGAAAGGAGCGAGGGCCGAGGCCAGATCACCCTCAACCTTAAGCTCCCCGTCGGTCACAGCCCGCCGCTGGCGTTGCTGAACCTTGGTGAGAGGGAAGGTCTCCGGCACCTCGTCCACCAGCGCCAGGCCCTGGGCGACAAGTTGGGCTGATTTCTCCCGCCGCAGCCCGTAGAAGGTCTCCACGTTATGTTTTGGGACGGCAGGCCAACAGCGACTCTTGAAGGGGCATTCATGCGGTTGGTCACAGTGCCCGCCCACTTCCACGTCGGGGAGGGAGTCCTCCAGTGTGGCGGTCTGGCCGCGGATGATCTCGGAGATCTGGGGGAAGAGACTCCGGACCCGTCCGGAAATCGCCTCCCTAATGAACAGATCGTCCAGCTCCGGGAACCGGCATGTGTTGTTCAGGTGCATGATCTCCACCGAATCCACATCCACCCCGGCCCTCCGTAGGGCATAGGCCTGGACGGCGGCGTCCCACAGGTGGTGCGGCTTGATGGAGGTGGAGGACTTGACCTCGATGAGGGTATGGGTCCTCCCCTCCTGGGCCAGGATGTCCACTGCCACCACAATCCCGTCTTCGGCAAAAGTGGCCTCGAAGATGGCGGGCTCACCCCGGGCCAGCGCCCTCTCAGTGGCTCCCACCCGTTCTTGCACCTGGTCGTGGGGGAAGTCGATGAGGACCCCGTCAGGGAAGAGTGCTCTGGCCGCCTCACCCACACGGATTCCCTCGTCCATGGTGAACTGGGCAGCCGAATCCGGCACCAACTCGGTGGCATCGGGCTCGTGCGTCTTCCACCACAGAAGCTTTTGGCATTGAAGCCCTGCGGCGAACCGGGATTTGGAGAGAGATCGAGTCATAACCTGGTAATTTAACGGAAAATCGGGGACCTGTGGCTACCGAGCGATTTCTGGACCTGAGCAGGCCAGGTCTCGCGGAAACTTCCAACCAATCTCCCCTTGCAACCTTCCGGCGGTAGAACCCGTCTAGATAGATGACTGCCGTCATTTTGACGGTATCCCCTCCAGCCCTGGAACCGAGCACAGGTGCCAATGTCTCCTTCCGGAACGAACCCCGTTGGTTTTCTCCCCCTCCACCCCCTGGAGTTTCGCATCCTCATGATTCTCGGTGAGGAGGCCTCCCACGGTTACGCCATCGTTCAGGAGATCGAAGCTCGGGAAAAAGACCTCCCCACG